>RECR01000075.1 GCA_007693955.1 Gloeocapsa sp. DLM2.Bin57 | reverse complement strand
GAATTCCCCGTAATAATCACCCAAAAAGACGAAGAATTAGCCAACCTTCAACAACAACTAGAAGACTTACTAGGGGTTATTACCAAAAAAGACGAAGACTTAGTAACATTACAACATCATATAGGAGATATAGAAGGAAGTATTCAACAAAAAGAAGAAGAATTAGCCACCTTACAACAGTTATTAGCAGAGTCACAAGGAATTATAGGACAAAAAGACCAAGAATTAGCTAACTTACAACAAGGGAGAGAATCTTCTGCAATTGTTCCCGAAAAATATCAAGAAATGATTGCGGAAAAAGAAGAAGAATTAGCCACCTTACATATGTTGTTAGAAAATTCACAAGAAATCATTACTAAAAAAGACGAGGAATTAAGACAATTACAACAAAATCTAGTCCAACCAGAATCAGAAGAAGACTTAATTAATAAAGAGTCAGAGTTTAAAAAGATGACATTTACACAGTTAGAGAATCTATTGGTTTATTATCCTTCTATCTGTAAACTCATCGAGATTAAACCTAATGTAACGGCTAAAAATTTCTTACCTTTATTTAGTCATTTAGATAAATTATTACAAAATTGGGGATATGAAAAACTAGGAACACCTGGAGAAGAAGTAAGATACAATCCCGAGGAACATCAAACCAACGATGATACTATTCAACCTGGGGACTTAGTTTATATTCGCTTTATTGGTTATAAATACAATAATCAAGTAATCACTTTACCGAAAGTTACTCGCAATTTTCCTAGTTAGAGCAAATACGGGCGCAAAGCGCCCAAGAATTATTCAATAACAGGAGTTTTAATGGTATTGTTATCGGATTGGTGATATATTTGTCCAGGATATTGAATGCGTTCGATTACCCTATGGGTGATCGCTTCTTTAGCTAGACGAATAGCATTAAAAATGGAGGGAGCTTGAGAGCTACCGTGACTAATAATACAAACTCCTGCTACCCCAAATAAGAGCGCTCCGCCGTGTTCAGCGTGATCGATACGCTGTTTAATACGTCGGAGATTGGGTTTAAGCAAAGTTGTACCGATTTTTCCGCGCCAACCATAGGGAAGTTCTTGGCGCATAGTTTGTAACATAATTTCCCCGATCGCTTCGGCAAATTTTAGGAGTACATTACCCACAAAACCATCACAGACAATTACATCAAAGTCACCCGAGAGTACATCTCTACCTTCAGCATTACCTCTAAAATTGATATAGGGATTGGCTTCTAGGAGTTTATAAGTTTCTTTGCTTAATTTATCCCCTTTTCCAGGTTCTTCCCCCATATTCAATAATCCCACTTGGGGTGCTTCGATATCTAGTACATATTTACTATAGATCGAACCCATAAGGGCAAATTGTTCTAAATATTCGGGATCGCTATCCACGTTAGCACCCACATCGAGAATAATTACTGATTTACCAGCTAACATAGTAGGAAACATAGCGCCAATGGCTGGTCTTTTAATCCCAGTCAAGGTGTCTAAACGTAGTTTAGCTGCAGCCATAGCAGCGCCAGAATGTCCTGCTGAGACAACAGCATCAGCTTCACCATTTTTGACTAAATTCATGGCTACATTGATGGAAGCTTGGGGTTTACGTCGCAGACTTTTAATGGGTTCTTCTCCCATTTCGACGACTCCTTCAGCGTTAACAATTCGTAAACTTTTGGAACTAGGGTGTAAATTCAAAGCAGCTTGAACTTGTTCGTACTCCCCTACCAAAATAATCTCCACATCTAGTTCTTCAGAAGCTCGGATAGCTCCCGCTACAATTTCGTTGGGTGCGTGATCGCCACCCATAGCGTCTACCGCAATTCTTGGACGAGTTGATGCCATTGATCAGAAGGTAATAGAAACCAATTATGATCTTAACAGAGTAATTGACCTAAATTGACATTTTCTGATCATTATTACCATTGAGAATAAGGATATTTAACTAAACTAGCGTTATAGTACTTAGTATCATGAGACACTTCTTCTCCGACCCAATCTGGTAATTCAACTAATTGATTTTCTGTCGTTAATTCCACTTCAGCAATCATTAACCCTGCATTATCACCCTTAAACTCATCTATTGACCAAATTAAGCCTTGATGTTGTACTTGATAACGAATTTTTTCGATTAAAGGGCGATCGCAAAGGGTATCTAACATGATTTGAGCATCAGCTAGGGGAATAGGGTACTCAAACTCTAATCTAGAGTAATTTTGAGTAGGTCCTTTGATAGTGAGAAAAGCTTGCGCACCTGCGATACGTACCCGCACGGTTAAACCCTGATTAGTAGTAAGATAACCTTGAGAATAAAAAACACCAGGATTAGGCGATCGCCATTGTGCTGGTTTAACGAGAAATTTACGTTCTATTTCTGTAGGCATAAAAAAAGCGGTGATTTACCTAATATTTTAGGAGATATCACCACGTTAATTTGGAAAAAAAACTTACCGATCTACTGACCCCATAATAATATCAATGCTACCCAAAATCGCCATAATATCTGCAACTTTGACACCTTTGAGGATATGGGGAAGAATTTGCAAGTTATTAAAGTCAGGAGCGCGGATTTTCCAACGCCAAGGGAAGACGTTATCATTACCCACAATAAAGATGCCCAATTCACCTTTACCACTTTCAAGACGAACATAATGTTCACCAGAGGGGATTTTAAAGGTTGGGGCTACTTTTTTAGCGATGTATTGATAATCAAAGCCATACCAGGGTGATTTTTTCCCTTCTGCTAGGCGTTTAGCTTCGAGATTTTCGTATGGTCCACCTGGAATACCTTTGAGAGCTTGTAGGATAATTTTATTAGATTCGCGCATTTCGCGGATACGTACTAAATAACGTGCGAAACAATCTCCCGCGGTTTCCCAATGAACATCCCAATCGAAGTCGTCGTAACATTCATAACGATCGACCTTGCGTAAGTCCCATTTTACCCCTGAGCCGCGCAACATTGGACCGCTTAAACCCCAATTAATGGCTTGTTCACGAGTAACCGTACCTACTCCTTCGACACGACGACGAAAGATCGGGTTATTAGTGATTAATTTTTCGTACTCGTCTATTTTGGGGGCAAAATATTTACAAAAGTCTTCGCATTTGTCGATCCAACCATAGGGAAGATCAACAGCTACTCCACCGATACGGAAATAGTTGTTATTAATTAAACGCATTCCTGTAGCTGCTTCCCAGAGGTCATAAATCATCTCCCGTTCACGGAAAATGTAGAAAAATGGGGTTTGTGCGCCTACGTCAGCTAAAAATGGACCTAACCAGAGTAAATGATTAGCAATACGATTAAGTTCAAGCATAATAACTCGGATATATTGTGCTCTTTTAGGAACTTCTATATCAGCGAGTTTTTCGGGTGCGTTAACCGTAATCGCTTCGTTAAACATTCCTGCGGCGTAATCCCAACGACTGACGTAGGGAACGTACATAACATTAGTACGATTTTCGGCGATTTTTTCCATACCTCGATGGAGGTAACCAATGACTGGCTCACAATCCACTACATCTTCACCATCGAGAGTGACAATCAGACGTAGTACACCGTGCATCGAGGGATGTTGAGGACCCATGTTAATAACCATGGGCTCTGTTTTGGTTTCGATTCTTGCCATAACTAGTTTAGTTAATTACAGTTGTGGAACAAACTGCTCTTTTTCGGGAACGTGAGTATATTCTGACACAATTCGACGAAACTCTTCACCATCGATGGTTTCTTTTTCGATCAGCAGATCTACTAGGCGATCGATTACTTCCCGATTGTCACGGACAATTTGTCTAGCCACACTATGACCATGTTCTATGATAGAGCGAACTTGGCTATCGATGCGAGATGCTACTTCTTCGGAATATTCGGATCTGTTCATAAATCCACCACCGAGGAATACTTCTCCTGTTTGACTTTCTAGAGATAGTGGTCCTAAATCACTCATCCCAAAACGGGTTACCATTTGACGTACCAAGTTAGTAACTTGTTGTAGGTCTCCACCTGCTCCTGTGGTTACTTCATCGTAGCCAAAGATTTCTTCTTCTGCGGCTCTTCCACCGAGAATACCCGCGATACGAGCCATTAGTTGGGATTTGCTGGTTAATCCTTGTTCCTCGTCTGGGGTAAACCAGGTTAAACCTTGTGCTTGTCCTCTAGGAATAAGGGTTACTTTTTGCACTGGATCGTGTTCTTTGATTAATGTTCCCACGATCGCGTGACCGATTTCATGATATGCTATCAAGCGCTTGCTCTTACTATCTACTAGAGGTGTTCCCTCCATCCCTGCGATAACTCGGTCAATAGCGTCGTCAACTTCGAGCATGGTTATGGCTTCTTTGCGACGACGTGCGGTTAAAATCGCTGCTTCATTGAGGAGATTAGCTAAATCTGCGCCACTGAATCCTGGGGTACGACGGGCGATCGCCTCTAGGGATATTTCTTTACTAAGTTTTTTGTTACGCGCGTGAACTTCTAGTACTTTAATGCGTCCTTTGATATCTGGTGAATCGACAATCACTTGGCGGTCAAAACGCCCTGGACGTAATAAAGCTGTATCTAGTACATCTGGTCGGTTGGTAGCTGCGATAATAATAATCCCGTTATTACCCTCGAATCCGTCCATTTCTGTGAGTAATTGGTTCAGGGTTTGTTCTCTTTCGTCGTTACCTCCGCCGATTCCTGCTCCTCTTTGGCGCCCTACTGCGTCGATTTCATCGATAAAAATTAGACAGGGTGCGTTTTCTTTGGCTTTTTTGAATAAGTCTCTGACGCGGGATGCTCCTACCCCTACGAACATTTCTACGAATTCTGAGCCTGAGATACTAAAGAAGGGTACTCCTGCTTCTCCTGCGATCGCTTTGGCTAATAAGGTTTTACCTGTTCCAGGAGGTCCTACTAAGAGTACTCCTTTGGGGATGCTTGCTCCTACTGCTGTAAATTTTTCGGGTTGTTTGAGGAAGGTTACTACTTCTTCTAGTTCTTCTTTGGCTTCGTCTATACCTGCTACGTCTTCAAACATTACCCCTGTTTTGGCTTCCATTTGAAAACGTGCTCTTGATTTTCCGAAGTTCATGGCTTGACCTGGTCCTCCAGGCATATTATTAGAACGACGGAAGAGGAAAAATAATGATCCGATTAATAATACTGGAAAAATGAGGTTACCTAGTACTCCCCAAATGGCGCTTTCGCTTCTGATCGGGTGTACTTCTATGTTGATATTATTTTCTCTGAGTTGGGGGATTAGTTCTGAAGAGTTACCAGGTAAATCTACTCTTAAACGTTGTACACGATTATCTAGATCTGAATCTACCGCTTCGACAATCGCTGTTCTTCCACCTTCGTAAAAGTCAACACTTTTGACTCTTCCTGCTTCTAGATATTCCATGAAGCGTCCATAGGTCATTCTCGCACTGGCGGTGTTGTTGCCGATCGCTGTGGTAGGATTAGTCGCAAACGCTCCTTGCCACACAAAGAACCCTATGACTAGAATAGGTACGGACCATAGTATTATCGTTCTCCAAGAAATCTTCATGAGTTAATTTTCTTTTTGTCTAGCTTATTTTGTTTTTTTTGTCAAGATGTTTTAAACATTCTTAATAGAAGTTGACCCTTCTGTTACTAAATTTAACTTAATTCTCATCTTTCTCGCAACTACTCGACTAAACTTCTCTGGAGTAGTATATTTACTATTTATTGTATCAAGATAAGATAAAAGTACTCTATAGGTAAGGAGAAATGAGATTATGCGTGCAGTGCTGATGGCTGGAGGATCAGGGACGAGATTGCGCCCTTTGACGTGTGATCTACCTAAACCAATGGTCCCTATCTTAAATAAACCAATCGCAGAACATATTATTAATCTCCTCAAAAAAGTGGGAATTCAGGAAATTATCGTAACACTGCACTATTTACCTGATATTTTTCAAGAATATTTTCAGACTGGAAACAATTTTGATGTAGAAATAACCTACTCGGTAGAGGAAGAACAACCTCTAGGAACAGCCGGTTGTGTTAAAAAGGTAGAAGAGTTATTAAATGATACATTCTTAGTGATTAGCGGTGATGGGGTAACAGATTTTGACCTGAAAAAAGCGATCGCTTTCCATAAAGAAAAAGGTTCACTAGCTACAATAGTCTTAACCAGAGTTCCTAATCCCATTGAATTTGGGGTAGTTATCACCAATCCCGATGGAGCAATAGTCAGGTTTTTAGAAAAACCCTCTACTAGTGAGATTTTTTCCGATACAGTCAATACGGGAACGTATATATTAGAGCCTGAAGTTTTAGCTTATTTACCCCCTGAACAAGAAAAAGACTTTTCTAAAGACTTATTCCCCATCTTATTAGAGGAAGGAAAACCAGTATATGGTTATATAGCAGAAGGTTATTGGTGCGATGTTGGACACCTAGAAGCTTATCGTCAATCACAATATGACGCTTTACAGCAAAAAGTAGAACTAGAATTTGAGTATGAGGAAAGATTCCCTGGTATTTGGTTAGGCAATGATACTTATATTGACCGCACAGCTACGATTGAAGCTCCTGTAGTAATTGGTAATAACTGTCGCATTGGACCTCGGGTGATGATTAGTGGAGGGACAATCATTGGTGATAACGTCACTATTGGAGCAGATTCAGAGTTAAGACGTCCGATTATTTGGAATGGAGTAATTATCGGTGAAGAATCTCAGATTAACGCCTGTGTGATCGCCAGAGGTACTCGTATCGATCGTCGTTGTCAAATTCTGGAAGGATCAGTTTTAGGACCATTGGTGGTTGTAGGAGAAGAAGCAGTGATTAACCCTGGAGTGAGAATTTGGCCGAGTAAAAGGATTGAAGCAGGAGCTATTTTAAATATAAACTTAATTTGGGGTAACACCGCACAGAGGAACTTATTTGGACAAAGAGGGGTATCAGGATTAGCTAATATTGATATTACCCCGGAGTTCGCTGTTAAACTAGGTGCTTCCTATGGTTCGACTCTTAAATTAGGTGCAGAAGTAGTTGTCTCTCGGGATCAGCGTAGTGTATCTCGCATGGTTAGTCGTTCTTTAATCGCAGGGTTGATGTCCACAGGAATCAAGGTACAAAATTTACAAGCTACAGCCATTCCGATTACACGCACTCTACTACCTGAATTAGGAGTAGAAGGGGGAATTCACGTCAGAGTTGATTCTAATCGACCTGATTATATGTTGATTGAGTTTTTTGACCATCAGGGGATTAATATCTCTAAGGCGATCGAAAAGAAAATAGAGGGTGCTTACTTTAAAGAAGATATCAGAAGAGTAGCGGTACAAGATATTGGTGAGATGTTTTATCCTTCTGCTTCTCAAGTAGTTAATACTTATAGTGAGAACTTTGAAAATTATCTCAATGTGGAAGCGATTCGTCAAAATGGTGGAAAAATCGTTATTGACTATGTCTATGCGGTTTCAGGAGCTATTTTACCCCAGTTATTAACTAAATTTGGCTGTGATGCTGTAGTACTTAACGCTAGTTTACGTCAAAGCGCTATCACTAATGAAGAAAAAGAAAACTTACTTTCTCAACTTGGTCACGTAGTAGAAGCACTTAAAGCTAATTTAGGCGCACAAGTCTCTTCCAATGGAGAACAATTAATCTTAGTAGATGAATCAGGTGCTCCTATTCGTGAAGAAATGTTAAACGCCTTGATGGTGAATATTGTTCTTAAATCTCATCCCCGCAGCACTATAGTTATACCTGTAGATGTTTCTAGCGCTGTAGAACAAATCGCCCGTCGTCATGACAGTCTAGTGATTCGTACTAAAGCTAATCCAGCTGCTTTAATGGAGACTGCCCAAAGTAATCCTAATGTGGTGTTAGGAGGAAGCGCCAAAATGGGCTTTATTTTCCCCCAATTGCATCCAGGTTTTGATGCTATGTTTAGTATAGCTAAAGTCATCGAAATGTTAGCAGTACAAAAGCGATCGCTAGCTGAAATACGTAATGAGTTACCACGGGTTGCACATCGTTCTTGCACCATACGTTGTCCTTCTACCGCTAAAGGTGCTTTAATGCGCCACCTTATCGAAACTCATTCCCCAGAATATATCAGATTAATTGATGGTGTGAAAATTATTGACCCGAGAAACGATAATTGGATCTTGATTCTTCCGGATGGAGGAGAACCATTAGTACATTTGTACGCTAACTCCGAAAATCGGACCTGGGTAGATAATATGTTGGCGATCTATAAACAAAAAGTACGAGATTTTATCGACCACGAACATACAGGAAATGATTAAAGCGGTAAGCAATCTCTTCTAATCCTGTCTAAATTTGACCTTGACACCACTCAGAAAGATTACGTTTTATTGCTTAAAGAAGGGAAAAGGGAAAAGAAGAAGGTAGAATGGGAGAATTAATTATTTTTTCGCCCATTCTTAACACCTAACACCCCTAAGCCTTCCAATTAGCCCAATCTTGAGGTTTAAGGAAAACATCATACAATTGAGATTCAAGACTATTAGGCTCAGGTTGATAGTTATATTCCCAACGTACTAAAGGAGGTAAAGACATTAAAATTGATTCAGTTCTACCTTTAGTTTGTAAACCAAAAATAGTCCCGCGATCGTAAACCAAATTAAACTCCACATAACGTCCGCGACGATAGAGTTGAAACTGACGTTCTCTGTCTGTGTATTCTAACTCACGTCTTTTAGCTATAATCGGTAAATAAGCGGGTAAAAAAGCACGACCACAAGAGATCACAAAGGCAAACAAATCGTCCCAGCTACGAGAGTTAACCTCTCCTAGTTGTTGAGAATAAACCCCAGCTACACCGTGAGGATCAGGTCCACGGTATAATTCCCCTTGACCATCTTGATAATCAAAGAAAATCCCCCCGATCCCCCTAGCTTCATCGCGGTGGGTTAGATAAAAATATTCATCACACCAGGGTTTAAAAACCTTATAGTACTCAGGATGATGTTGATCACAAGCTGATTGCAAAGTGCGATGAAAATGAGCAGCATCTTCAGCAAAAGGATAATAAGGGGTTAAATCCGCACCTCCCCCGAACCACCAAACCGGACCGGCTTCAAAATAACGATAGTTCAGGTGAACTGTAGGTATATAGGGACTACGAGGGTGTAAAACCATAGAAGTACCTGTAGCGTAAAATTGATTTCCTTCAGCTTCAGGACGTTGCTTGAGAATCGAAGGGGGTAATTGTTTTCCCCATACCTCAGAAAAATTAACCCCACCTTGTTCAAAGATACCACCATCTTTAATCACTCGGGAGCGTCCTCCTCCTCCCTCCTCTCTTTCCCAGCTGTCTTCTTGGAATTTACTAATACCATCAATTTCTTCTAATCCGGCGCAAATCTCAGCTTGTAAATTGAGGAGAAACTCTTTAACTTTGGTTCTAGAGTCGGTAGGAGGTAAGGCACAATTTTTTAAAGCAGTCATAATTGTTCAATATACTTATCGCGATCCGCTATAGTACTATATTCTCATGCTTTTGGGTCACTATTGAGGTTAAGTTTAATAAACAGTGTTAGAATGATCCAATTGCCTAACCATTCTTATCACAGAGGCAGAACGTGATTCTTAATTTTTCCTTAAAACTTAGTACTGCTAGAGGCAAATTGTTTTGTACATTTTCTTTGTTCAAAACCTACCGAGTAGTAAGTACTGCACCAGTAGATCTACTTTGGCAAAAATTAATCAATATCGCCGATGTTTCTTGGCATCCTTTATTTTCTAAAACTAATCTCCCTCAAGGATTAATCGCCAAACCAGGTTTAATCTACCAAGTAGTGACTCGTTTAACGCCTATCCCAATACAAATGTTCGTCGAAAATGTTCGCCCAAGAGAATTATTAGCGATTAGAATTTTGGCTATTCCAGGTATGGAACAGAGAATTACCTATCAAGTAGAATCTACTGTATGTGGAACTTATATCTCTTATTCAGTAACCTTGCGAGGTTGGTTATCACCCCTATTATGGTGGTGGATACGTCCTTACTCAGCTAGAGTAGCTGCTGAATTAGCTAACGCGGTAGAAAGATTAGTTTATTGATAATAAACCCTGATTGTCTGATACATTGTAGAGTACCTCAGCAAAAAACACACAACCTAAAAAAAATGCGTATTTTATTTGTATCAGCAGAAGCAGCACCCATCGCTAAAGTTGGCGGAATGGGAGATGTTGTGGGAGCTTTACCTAATGTCTTAAAAAAACTCGGTTATGATGTCAGAATCATCATGCCTTACTATGGCTTTTTACCCGATAAGATGGAAACTCCCCAAGATCCCATCTGGTCGGGTTCTGCTATGTTTGAAAACTTCTCTGTCTATGAAACTGTTCTCCCTGGTACTGATGTTCCTCTCTATTTGTTTGGACATCCCGCTTTTTGGTCTCGTCGTATCTATGGGGGAGAAGATGAGTTTTGGCGTTTTACCCTCTTTTCTAATGGCGTAGCTGAATTTGCTTGGAATTACTGGAAACCACAGATTATTCACTGTCATGATTGGCATACAGGTATGATTCCTGTCTGGATGCACCAATCAGCGGATATCGGTACAGTGTTTACTATTCATAATCTAGCTTATCAAGGTCCTTGGCGTTGGTATCTAGACAAAATTACCTGGTGTCCTTGGTATATGCAGGGACATAATGTGATGGCAGCAGCTGTACAATACGCCGATCGCGTTAATACCGTCTCTCCTACTTATGCTAGACAAATTCAAACCCCCACCTATGGTGAAGAGTTAGAAGGTTTACTATCTTTTATTAGTGGTAAACTCAGTGGGATTCTCAATGGTATTGATACCGATAGTTATAATCCGGCTACTGATAAATATATTCAGCAAAACTTTACTGTTGATACCCTCGAAAAACGTATAGTAAATAAAGTTAAATTACAAGAAGAAGTTGGTCTAGAAGTGAACCGCAAGGTCTTCCTAGTAAGTATGGTAACAAGATTAGTAGAACAAAAGGGTATTGATTTAGTTCTGCAAATTCTCGATCGCTTCATGGCTTATACTGATGTACAACTGGTTGTTTTGGGCACGGGAGAACGTTACTATGAAACCCAATTCTGGGAATTAGCTTCCCGTTTCTCAGGTAGAATAGCTGTACAACTACTCTATAATGATGCCCTATCTCGTCGCATTTATGCAGGATCAGACGCTTTCTTAATGCCCTCTCGTTTTGAACCCTGTGGTATCAGTCAATTACTAGCTATGCGCTATGGCTGTGTACCTATTGTTCGTAATACTGGAGGTTTAGTAGATACGGTTTCTTTCCACGATCCAGTTAATAATTCTGGTACGGGTTTTTCCTTCGATCGCTATGAACCCTTGGACTTATATACTTGTTTAATCAGAGCTTGGGAAAGTTATCGTTATAAAGATAAATGGGAAGATCTGCAAAAGCGTGGAATGCAGGAAGACTTTAGTTGGTATAAATCAACCGCAGAATATCTCAAAGTCTATAAACAGATTCTAGGTTTACCAACGGAACTTACCCCTGAAGAAGCAACTAAATTAGACTTGTTATCCCAAGGAAAACCTCTGAGTGAACTTAAAACTAACAAGAAAATAAGCTAAGATAGAGAATGCTGTCTAAATAAAAAAGGAAAAATATGGCAAAAAAATCAATGATCGCTAGAGAGAAAAAACGTCGTCGTCTAGTGGAAAAATACGAAGCAAAAAGAACGGAATTAAAAGAACAATTTCGTGCTGCTGAATCTATAGGCGAAAAAATCGAAATTCACCGTCAAATCCAACAATTACCCCGTAATAGCGCTCCTAATAGAGTGCGTAACCGTTGTTGGGTAACAGGAAAACCTAGAGGTTATTACCGTGATTTCGGTTTATGTCGCAACGTCTTGAGAGAGTGGGCCCATGAAGGTTTACTCCCTGGTGTTGTTAAGTCAAGTTGGTAAACAGTTTTTAAGCGCCCTCAAGAGTTCGGAATTCGGGGTTCGGAGACTTAATGAGGAAAGGAGTTAGGTATTAGGTGTTAGGTGCTATTATTACTATATACCATATTCTATAAGTGCCTTTTGCCTTTTGCCTAACCTCACCTTTATCGTAAGTATTTACCCGAACTTGATCTAACTTTACGTAACTGTAAGACATAGCGATATAAAGCTACAGGGCGATTAAAAGCTTTAAAATAATCAGGATCTTGACTTGATAAATAAATAGCCGTGACTTGATCTCCTGTGATGTTTCCAGGCTCGATCAATTGATAAGCGGTGGTTGTTTCTACTTCATTAAGATAGATTAGAGATTGACTACGGAAAATTTGTTGAGCTATTTCTGTGGCAATAAATCTATTATTGCTTAAATTCTCGGTTTGACGTCCTGTCACTTTAGTAATTAGTTGACTTTGATTGGGTAAAAAGGTAATCTGTTCATTAGGGTTTTGAGGATTAACTTTTACCTTGGTGACGGTATCTTTACCTAAATAAGCTTGGGCAATATTTAAACCATTAAAAGCGCGATCGGGAATGATTGGTAATTCTTGAGGAATCGTAGTAGGAACAATACCTTGATTGAGATTAGGTAGATAATCGGGTTTAAATTTCACTAGGAATCGAATCGGTTGATTGAGATAACGTTCGTTGTCTGTAAAACCTGGAGTAACAATCTCTGGTGCTAGAGGGGCTACCTGTTGGGTTAGGGTAGAGGTAACCTCCCAAATACCCTCCATCCACTCAGGATAGACTAACTCACCCTGTGGAGTTGCTACGCTAGGTTTATTTTCCCAAAAGGGAAAGGATTCTAACCGTTGGTCTAATTCTCCTGCTATAACTGGAGTAATTAATAAGTTTAAAATTAACAAGATGATTAAGCAAAGGGGTGCATCCCAGTTAAGCATAAATATAAAATACTTATTTAGTTTACTATTAGCATAGCGATTAGACTGCGCCGATGTCCTTCCTCTTCCCTGCTAAAACCTAATCAATGTACCAATTATACACATTCCTAGCTAAAAGACCAGTGCCGAATCCTATAGAAAAGCTGATACTGAATCCAACCCTGGAAATAGCAACCCACGTCACTATTATTACCCAGGGTACCGAAAAGTTAACGGTATTTTTGCTTGATGCTGATCAGCTAGTACCTCCGGTACAAACTGTAACTTGAGCTTAACTTCTGATGGTTTCTTCAGTTCGATAAGCTTTTTCTATCTGCATCACTTGTTTAGCTTTGCGAGATAACGCTGTACTATCTAACCAATTCACGATTAAAGCGTCGGTAGAAAATAATCCCGCACCGTTGAGGGTTAAGAAGAAGAAGCAAGCGGCGTAAATCGCTGATAATTCTAAGTAGGGAATACTTAAACCCGCTACTAGAATATGGTGATACATGGCTACTGCCATAGTTGATAATAGGGCAAAAGCGGCAGGACGAGTAAATAAACCGATCGCTACTAAGGGAGCGCCGATCAATTCGGTAAAAGCCGCTACATAACTAAAGAAGATGGGAAAGGGTAACCCGATATAGGCTACGTAAGCTTCAGCAAAACTCTCAATGTTGTTGAGTTTATCTAAGCCGTTGTGGATCATCATGATACCCACGACCACTCTTAAAGCTGCCCAGGCTATTTGCGAGGCAAGATTGGGATTGACATTGGGTTTGAGTACCAGATTGATCAGTTGGGGTAAGGAGCGATTGTTGATCATGGCTATAGGGAAATTGTTAAGAAGAATTGTTTTTATTAACATTACTTAACATTATATAACAATTCTTTAATCTTTGAGGAAAATGGGAAAACTCTTGACTCTTCAGTGAACTAGAGGGTTTAACCTAGAGGTAGAGAGTGGAGGGATCGCTGATGAAACAAGAACATCTCAAGATCAAAGATATGAGTTGTGCCGGTTGTGCTAAGTGGGTTGGCTTAATTAAAATAGAGCGATGCGCTAGATTATGCTTAACTCGGATGCACCCCAAACAAATTTTCAGATCATGTTCATTTAATTAGTTATAATAAACTTTTCTCTTCATACCTTCTTCTTTCCCTTTTGCCTCTTGCCTTATCTCATTTTTATCGTAAGTATTGATCCGAACTTGATATCATATACTATTTTCTATCATAAAATTTTGTTGAGCTTCCTTACGAGCAGATTCGCTCATTTCATACCATAATTCATTAAAAGAAATAATGTTATTGGGGTTATCTAGGTAGTTTTGATATTCCCGTGTTGCTATTTGTATGTGTTTTCTATAATCTGGGTCTTGATGTTTATCAAATCCATATAATAAAATTGCTGTTTGAGATGGGGTAAATCGATATAAGATTCTTATAGCTTCACGAGGATTAGTAATAGGTCTAAGTTCTCTCATACTCAGGGAACTACCTCTAATATCACTACTATATGGGTAACTTAATTGGAGACTTTTGACTTCTAAATGATTAATATATGTAGCTATTTTTATTTGTTTTTTTTCGGGTATAGTCTGCCAATAAGTATAAAAATTTTGAGTACAAATTACTGTCCATTCAACATCTTGTTGTTCTTCAATCTCTGGAGTTGGTTTTAAGTAGCGGAGTTGTAAATTTAGTTGTCCAACAATATCTTTAAATTTATTAATTTCTTGTAATAAAGATTCATTTTCTTCTCGCAGTTGGTCTAAATTTTTTAGATCTTCATCATAACTTTTAATAATTTGTTGCCATTCATCAACATTAAGCCTCTCATTTTCTAATTTTCTGATTCTGTTTTCTTGTTCTGTTAACTTTTGGTGTAAAGTATTAATTTCTTGTTCAAGAGAATAATTTTCTGATTCTTTTTCTCTGAGTAAATGTTGCGTACTTTCTCTTTCTGTTTCTAAACTAAATAAACTATTTTTTGTGGCTTCTAAATTATTAGCTAAACTAGATAATAGATGTTCTTTATTTACTAGTAAAAGCTGTGTTTCTTGGATTTTAACTTCTAATTCTTGTTGTTCCCGACTTTTGGCGCGGGAATCCTGGTGAATAATAGTTAATTGCTGTTGATATTTTTCTAAAGATGTTTTAGTTTGCTCAACAAGATCATAAGTTTGATTCAGTTCTCTTTCTTTATGGTTAACTTCTGTTTGCAGGGTTAAAATTTGATTATTAAGAGATTGAATATCAGCTGTTAAACTACCTAAATATTGTGTTAATTTTTGCTTCTCTTGGTTTAATTGTTCATTATGATGCTGAATATTATTAATATCTGCTTCTAGTTGTATTTTTTGAAACACAGCAATTGTTTCGATGCGTTTAATTTCCCGTTCAACAAAGTACCAACTAATCAAGCTAGATCCCAAACAAAGAAACCAAAAAATTGTATAGGGATGCAACCAGCCACTTATTCTAATTCGTACTACAGTAAGTAACCAACTTTGTAACCCATTAAAGACACTTGGTGGATTCGGACGAATATAATATACCCTACCAATTATTTGACCTGGATTCAGATTATTTGTCTGTTCAATATTATGGGAATAAGGTTGTGAGTAATAGTTTTCAGTTTTAGTAGGTGGTGGATCTAATAATAAATCAAAGGGATATTGACTCAAATCATCTTCTCTAAAGTTTTCTCCCCATCCTTTATCCATACCGCTACGGTGGAGGATCGCTTCTTGAGCACAGTCGTCAAGTCTTTGTTGACAGTCTGTAACTACCATACCGATAAAGCCATAGTTGCTATTGAGTAATCTATCTATTTCTTCAGTATCTTGATTAAGTAGGAGTAATGATAATTTACTAGGTATAGTATTAGCAAGAATGTTAAGTTGAGTTGTTTGTACAGCCTTGATTGTACCGTACCAATAACGATAGTGACTAAAGACTGATAACCCTAAAGCTAACAATGAACCACTACCTAGAAAAAGAATAAATCTTAATGCTTGAGAACGTGGTAGTATTTTGATGGTTGTCTGCATCAATTAAGAATAGAAATCAACAAAAATGGGCTTAAAAATAGCTACTACGGCGATTATTTGGGGTTTTGGGACAGGAATGTTAGCTATTACCATTCCCATAATCTCAATGACTGACAGTGGGATTATTTTACCCCTAGCTGTAATTATTGGAAGTACAGTGAGTACTGTAGTTGTCTGGATTCCTTGGCAAGATCCCTCTAAGTAATCGGACAAAATTAAGGTTAACTGTGAAGGTAGGCAAGAGGTAAGAGTAATAATAACATCCTAATACCTAATACCTAACTCGTTTTTAGCTTTTTCTTTTCCATTTAGTTACTTTTATGTATATCCAGGTAATCAATAAGGAACATTAACGACAATTATCGTCCTTTTCCACACGCATTGCACCAATAACAGTTTCAATAACCGTACAGCGTCTAGCAACATCACTGCGATCAACTCTATTAGAAAGTTGCAGAGTAATTTGAGCACGATTAAAACTAGGATCTTGTATTCTCCTATCTGGATCTAGGAAATGTCCATTATGGTCAAAACGCAGAAACCAGAAATAATCTCCTATATCTGGATCAAACATGTAATTTGTCTCCCACCAATCAATAGTATTAGCTTGATCTATTTGAATGTCGGGATCAATTTGATGCCAACGAACTACTTGATCTAAAGGGGTATCCTTATGGTGTCTCGCCCACTCTACATAGCCACTAGTTTGTCTAAAACTAATTTGCCAAGTTTCTTTACGGCGAGCAGCTTCAGCTTGAGTAGAGCGAATAGCGTTATATATTTCGCGATTAGCGGTATTGAGTCGTTGACGATAAACAAAAGAAGTCATGTTGGGAATACTTACCGCCAAACTGATGGAGGCAAAAGTTACAATAACAAGTACTTCAATAAGAGAGAAACCAGTATTTTTATTATTGTTCATAATTATCTACCAAACTTATCGATAACTCCTCTAAGAGTTACTTGGGCTTGTAAATTAGGGATATGTTCTACGGTTTTAGTTAAACGGTCTCTACCTTCAGCGTTAGCGCGTAGATAGACGATGATATCTTGATTTACCCCTAATCTACCTTCAGTGATTCTAACGCAAGCAAAAAAGCTATTATGAGTGTCTGCCTCTTCAGGAACACGAGCGTAATTAGTAGGACAAGTTAAGGGTTCAGGTGGCAAATTGGGGTTACTATCGCTTCTAAATTCGCTGCGATTAGGAATATCGATAAAATCCACTAACACCATTGGTTGAGGTTGTGGAGGTGTGGTATTTGCTAGAGGATCAGGTCGTTGAGCTTGTCGATTTACCCCATCTTTGTCATAGGGCCAAATGAAGAAGTTATTATAAATAGCGGGATCAACAAAGCCACGAGAAATGGTTAATTGTTGAGGTTTAGTATATTTAGATAAAGCATAACGAACGATACGAGACTTACCGAGCCATTTATCGCTTGGTTCAGTGGTTTGGAGATAAACTACCAGAGTGTAAGCGTTTCTTTTTGTCAGTAACAATCTACATTCTTCTTGGACAAGTGCGCTAAAAAATCCATTGGCGGGGTTACAAGCATTTGGTAAATCTGTAACTGGTTCAGTTTTCCAAAAAGCGAGAATAGGTTGAGCTGAATCACCTAAACCAGGGATAGCGCTAAAATCGGGCAGAGCTGCGATGAGTGTGTCACTTATTTCCTCATAGACAAATACAGCCTCTCTCAAGTCTTCTGTGATGTAATCAAGGGCGATTTGTGCATCTTTTTCCGTAGCTAGAAAAGCCGCTTGTTGTTTATCAGACTCAATAAACTGGTTCATCATGCCGATCAAAGCCGAAGTAATCATACCAGCCATAACCAAGCTCAGCATTTTTTCTACTATAGAAAAACCCGATTTCTTGACTAATCCTAATTGACGGAATAATAGTAACCAAAAAAGCTGCTTGTTGTTCACTTTAATCACCTATAAATTCATGATATCTTTCCAAAGATCCAATTAAATCACCCCGAGAGAAATCAGCGTAAATTACTGCTAGGGGAAACTGACGCTGTCGAGCTGAGATATTAGAACCATCACGGTTAACCACGGTTCTTTCACCTGCGCCTCTAGTGAGATAAAGGGGAGCAGATTCTGTTCGTAAAGAGCCTAGATCTGCTTCGGCGACCTTTGAATAGACTCTGATACCCATACGAAAGACCACTACTTGATTATCTTGTTGTACTCCCGTAGTTCTAAAGGTTTGGATAAAGTACTCTTGGGAATCATCCACCCACCAAGCTTGGTTATAGCTATAGGGTGTACAAGTCTCTTCAGGAATAGCACAGGGGGGAGCAGGAAGAATGGCATTAGGTGCTCCTGCTGTGGAGATTTGACTAGGGGTAGTAATTGCTGCGCCCCCGCCGCTAGCTACAGGAGGTAGCATATTATTGAGATAATCTCCACTATCCACGATTAGCCGAATACGTTCTAATTCTTTCTGAGCCAGAGTTACCGCGGTTTGAGCCCGTCGGGTTTGAATGCGGGTTGCCATGGCTAGAATCAGAGGAGGAGTAGTAACAACTGCCATCAAAGAGATGATCACAATGGCTACTAGACTCTCCATCAAAGACATACCAGAGTCGCTCTGTTTTTTGATCAGGATTTTTAGGTAGATTAAGGGCAGCATCATTTTTACTCACTATGTAGGGGTTTATTCCCAAGGAAAATCACGACAGTTGGTGGTATCGGGGTCAATGTTGGCACTAGCACCATCGGGTAAACTAGCTTTACGTAAGAGACAGATATAGGGGTCATCTACAGGAGGTTCACGGTAAAACTCACTACGGGTGGAACTCGGGGAAATAAAGCGACTAGCTACAGGTCCAGCCGGGGAGTATTGTAAGCCCACGTCATAACCCCAGCGTCGAGTAGGAGCACCGTAATAGTTAATCGGCTCGGCAGACTGTGCACCTTGTCCAGGTTCCCAGCTATCTTGGTCAAAAGGACCTGTTGCATAGGTACTGAAGTTGAGTTGAATCAGCGCACCAGAAATAAATAGATTGCGACCATTCCAGTTTTCAATAAAACGAGGGAAGTTGTGTAATCCACCGTAGGATTGTTGGGCGCGAGAGGGAATTAAACCGCTAACCACGGTGACGTTAACTCGGTTGTTGTTTGCCGCGTCAATTCTGTCTTTACCATTGGTGAAAGCTTGATAGGTACGGTTAATGTTACTAGCTAGTAAATTACCAGTTAGCTCGCTAAAACCGAGAGGACGGCGATCGCGTTCTCGACCATACTGTTGTTCTTGGAAGTTATGGCGACGACAGTATTGGAATTGAGTGTTATTAGTGGTAACATCGTCAAAACGGTTATTAGTAACGTTAGCTGGATCTACGCAGTATAGGGGATAGCCATTACGGGAGATTTTAATGGGAATGGCGTTATTTTGAGCGTCGGAGACCGAGCCATCTTCTCTGACCCAACGGCGATCGCCTGGGTCATTAGGAGCGTTGAGAGTACGATAGGAAGACCTGTTACTTACGTTATTGCGATCAATCCCTTCGGCTATACTACCATTGATGAAGTTATTAGAGAGTATGGTAATCCCGTCAGAGATGATTTCTGCAGGACGCCAAGTATCACCTGCTCTAGCAAATTGGTCGTTTAGAGTAGTACGGCTATAGAAGTTAGTCCAGTCATTATTTAAGAGCTGGGTAAATTCCTGGATCTCTTGACCCGCTGTATTGCGATGGTCGTTAAAAACATTATTGTCTGCTGATATATACACAGGATTATCACTGATAAAGGATAAACCTTTAAATTGGAATCGTCCTGGTGGTTCAGGAACACGGACTAGGCTGCCACCTGTGCGCAATCTGAAGCCATGAGCACGGCGATCGGGGTCAGCGTGAAAATCAACAGGTTTGGGACTAATCCCGTTGGTATCGTTAACGGGTGGGTCGTGAGGGTTATCAGTAACTGCATCCATGCGACAGCTGGTACTAGTAATTTCTGAAGCGCGATCGCAGTTATTGAAATTAACACCACCACGGGTAGGACGAGCGATGGCGTCTTCCCGTACGGCGTCTTCTCGGAAGCCATAGACAATCCCGCTGAAGGGTAGCCAGTTTTCTCGACCATTAAACAGAGTATTCCTTCTGAGTAAGTCTAGGTCTATATCCAGGCTGCGTACCGACATCATTTCTCTACCGTTGAACATTCCTTTATCTTGGAAGGCGATGGCTACATTCGTTCCGTCATCGTTGATAAAGTTCACGCGATCGGTGGTGGTAGTGGTATTAGGTACAACCCAGTCGGTTCTATTTCTAGGGGTTAAAACTAAATCCCCGGGGTTAACTGCTTGATAATTAATCAGCTTATTAACCTCCAGAATATAGGCATCCCCGATATATTCTTCTGTGTTTGGTTGTAGCCCGCCACCGTCATGGTTATGAGTAGCGGTGGGGAAGAGATAATATAAAGCGGGGTATTTAATTCCTGGTGTACTAATTATCTGTTGTCCTGTTTCAGGTACTGTAGAAATTAAATTTTCACCATTAACCAAAGCTCTAGTTCGGTCAGTATCCATCGCCGTTCGGTTGGTTTCAGGAGGGGCGATGATTCTGTTGGGGAGAGTAATAATTCTTCTAGGAGATAAAGCGCGAGCGAGGGTTCTAACTTGATTTCGTTCAGTCCAAGTACTACTGGGATCTAAACCGAAGTAACCGTTATCTGCAGGGTTAAAGGTCACCCAACGAGTTGGAGAAGTGTTAGAAGACCAGTTAATAATGTCATTTCCTGCAGTTTGTATACCAGAGACGTAAGGTCGGAAACCAAAACGGCGATCGCGCGTTACTTGTTCCTTCAGGTAAATCGCTCTCACTGTGGGTACAAGGTTACGATTATTCAGTGTATTTCCTGAAACTGTGACAGTTGAAGCTTGGAAAGCAGCGATATAGTCTTCTGGGGTAGCGTTAGCTTGTTTTTCTGGTAAGGTGTCTCCTGGCAGGTTATCATTAATATAATCAGTAATCGAACTATGGTTTAAGGATCTGATTACTTGTTGAATCCTGTCAGCGTTATTGGCATTGGTATAATCATAACTCAAGATATTATCGAGGTTATAAGCCAACATCCCCAGGGTACAAGCTGCTGTTTGCAGAGTCGTTTGATCAGCGATACTTAAGGAGTTATAATCTGTACCACCATCGAGTTGAGCCATAACCCGACGTAGATTAGAAAAGTCTCCCCACATGGTTAAGGTTGGATAGGGGTGTACCACTGGACCTATGGATACTGCGTCGTTAGTGTTATTACTATCATCACTATCTTGAACTGGTGGGAAGGCTCCAAAGGGATCTCCTGAGAAGTTGCCGAGATTGCGCAGAGCGTTGCGTAAAGGTGTTCCATTAGCGATCGCTGTTCGGAAGTTAGCGTTAGTAGTTTGGTTACCAGGAGTATTAAATTCCCAACCACTCGTCCCTACACCTTCGAGGAAATTGGTATCAACGTTATTATTATGAGCTACTCTTCCAAAAGTATAGCTATTACCGATCGTCCCCCCTGTTTCTAGTCCCAGAGTGTTATTGTAACCCGTGCGAGTGCCTGGATGAGCTGTGGTTGCTAAACAAGCTAGTGGGAAATTAGCTGCTATAGGACTTAATTGTTGGTTAGTTTGGCGATCGTTGTGATAGACTACGGTAGCTTGCACTGCGGCTAGATTATCTCGCAGAGTTTTCCACTGTTTTTGTTCGTGACAACGAGTTCCTGTATCTGGACAATAACCTCCTTGGGGTGGATAGAGAGGATCTTGGTTACCATCCCAACCGTTGGCATTGCCTAACTCTAATCTTTGTCCTACTATGACGGTTAAACCTTCGCCACGTGAGCGTTTTTCCCAGTAACCATCTAAACCGTTTGACTCAGGATCAAGGGTGTTAATTTCGGTTAAAAGATTGGCATTGGTATCACTAGGGTTAATGGGTGTTCCAATAGGAGCATTTAAGCCAATTAATTGACTATATCTAGGTTTGGGTCCGTAGCGATCGTCTGAGCGGTAGGTATCATCTACGTAGGGGGGTTGAGCTGAGCGGTTAAAAATTCTACCATCTCTAACTAAGCGACTATTTTTCCAGTTGGGATCTCGGTTACCTCCGTTTGTTTCATCATTACCTCTAGCTACGTTATCATTGGTGGTAAATAAAACCACTGGGTCGAGAGATATATCTATCGGAGGTGGAGGGCTACTGCGTACTGAATCGATATGATTGTTTCCCCCTGTGCTATCGTTAACAGTAACGGTGACTTCTGGTCCATTTGCCCCGTGTATATCAGCTCTAAAAGAACCTGTATAACTATTAAACTTCAGAGAGCCTCTGATTATTTGTCCCAAAAAGGGAGGGGTGATCTCGTCTAGGTTACCACCAACGGTTATTTCTGAGTTCGGTCTCGCGTAGAGACAGGAGTTAGGCGCACTGATCAAGTAGGCTTCAAAGTTGTTACTGTCCCCGATAATTAAATTACCTTCGGTATGAATCGCACCATTCCACCTAAAGCCTGGACCTGGGAAGATTTCTAAGTCATTACGAAACCAGGCGCCCCATTTATTCCCCTTATCTGCTTGTCGATCCTGCTGCATTTCTAGGGTAGAGACACTGCGCTGTGTACCTCTATCTTCTACTACTACTACGTAGGTTTGAAAGGCTCGACGCACCGTCGCACCTGTAATTACTTCCCATCCGTCTTGATTGTTAATGGGGTTAATACAGGTAACTTGACTAACTTGGGTCATGTTGATGGGGCCATTACGCACTAACAGGTTACTAGCTTTATTGTAATCTGGAGCTTGTATATCGCTGACACCTAGTCCTAGGTTAATGTTTTCTGATTGAACCCGGTGTAAGAGCATATAGGCTACCGTCGCCGTTCCTTCGTCTGTATCTACGGTAAAAACCCAAGCGTTATCAAACCTGCCATCTCCATCTAGATCTAGCCTTTCTTCATCAGGAAAAGTATAGGGATCTTGAATTCCTGGTGCTGCTGGATCTAAATCTATGGATTGAAACTCTGGGTCATCGTCAGATGTATTACGTAAAATATCTTCAATTCTGCCGTCTCCTGGTAACCCTCGGGGCCAACGAGGATCGACGTTAAACATATATTCTATCTTAGCTTTACTGCGGTCGATCGCCACGGTAGCTGTGTTATAAACTACTTGTTCATTGCGTTTACCTGCTACTTCTGTGGTGCGGTTAATCGATTGCATTAACGTCGCCCCTACTACCAAGGAGAAAACCACTAACAATACCGACACCATCGGTAAGAGAAACCCCGAGCGGGAGAAGCGTCTCTGGGTGAATAACCAGAATTGTCCTCGCTTTTGCCATTGTCGTTTGACATTTCTCTGGATTTGTGTTAAGAGTATTTCTATTACTCGCCAAGCAATTAATCCCCATCTCACCCAAATTGGGCGTGATCTATGTTTGCTTAACTCTTTCTTTAGCCACTTTTGTGCGCTATTGAGGAGTTTGAGCAACTGCTGTTGCACTTTGTTAAGCAAATCTTTGATTATCGCCTTGGCTGGTTTTCGCCTTGACATATCTTTTCTCCGACAGAACTCAATAAAACTTGAAGATGATCAGCCTCTACCTTCTTTCATAACAATTTTAAGTCCTATTAACAATAGGAAATCTACTGACTTTCAACATAACTTAATAATTTTTTGTCAAAAATACTGAAGAAGGGAGGACTCAAATTAAATTGGATTACCCTGACGATCGCATAAATAGATATCCCATTGCCCATTAGTGCCTATTTCAAAAGCGATGACTTCGCCGTTGGCGCTAATGGTGGGGTTGCGGACTTCTCCTGGGATTTGACTAGAGAGATTGCGTCTTTGTTGAGTATCGCGATCGTATAAATAAATATTAACTCTTCCCTGAACACTAGCGCTATAAACTAGATAACGTCCATCTTCTGAGATAGAGGGATCTGAGGCTATTTCGTTGAGAGCGTTTAAACCAGGTAAATTGACTAAACTCCGGCTTCTGATGTCGTAGAGATAGATATCTTGAGAGCCATTGCGATCGGAAGCGAAAACAATGTATTTAGCTGTAATTTGTGGAGTTAATTCAGAACGAGTGCTATTGAGCGATCGCCCGCTAGCATCAAAGGGAAAATTCAGATAGCGGGGATATGTAGCGCAACTAGTTAGACAGACACTGCACAAGAGGAAAAAAGCCAAACGAACCCTAGTCAACATTTAAGAAGAAGGAATGGGGATACCATCAGGTAGATCTAATTCAACAAAAGGACCGCGATCGAGTACTTCTAAATCCCATTGACCCCTACGTGAGGTTTCAAAGACGATATAACGACCATCAGGACTAATATGAGGGTTACGTATCCAATTACGATAACCTCTAGTCAATAATTCTGATTTTCCTGTAGCTCGATCGTAGAGTATTAAATCAGGACGTCCTTGGATACTAGAGATATAAATTATATAACGTCCTGTATAACTTAAACTGGGAGACTCGGCGATCGCTTCACCGAAGTTAAGACCAGGTAGATTAATCAGGCTTTGGCGTTCTATACTATACACATATATTCTCTTGGGACCATCACGATTAGAGACGAAAGCCACTAATTTTCCATCACCACTTAAAGCTGGATCTTGGTCGTGATAACGACTATTGAGAGTTGGTACAGTTGAATCCAAATTAACTGAGTTACAACCTGTGAACAGAGACAGAGAGACTAGAGCAATCGCACTAAAGAAATATTTAGTAATCGAAATTAGTCGGTGGTTGGGAATCAGGTTTCCTACCTCTATCTCTTGGTTCTTCGTTTTTAGGTACTCCTGGAGAATCGATTGGTTGATAATCGACGTAATCACTAGGAGTAGGTTCGGTATAATCCGAGTAGTAGTCATATTCTGCATTACCACGAGCAGAAGATTTTTTTCTTGTCCGTGGGGGTGTTTCTGTTTCAGGTGGTCGGCGAGTACGAGATGACCTACTTTTACGAGTTGGGGGAACATCTCTGGTGGAATCTTCCCAGGCGTCGTAATAGGGTTCTGAAGACTCTTGTCTAGTACTGCGCGTTGTGCGACGAGTCGTAGATTCTGGAGGGCGACGAGTTCTGGTTTTACGAGCAGGAGGCTCTACATAACCTCGTAAGCGAGGACTTTCTTCTCTTTCATCCTCTTCGTAACCTTCTAATTGTTCTAATTCAGCGCGATAAACACGACTACTGACGGGACGATCTTCGTCAACTATGGGAGAATTGCGACGGGCTTGTTCTGTGGTACTTCCTCTCAATCGTAGTGCTTCAATAGCAAAAAAAATCGTTGACCCAATCAAGAGAAATTGACTAAATTGTAGAATTGGGTCTAAACGCCAGCCATGAAACAGAAGAATCAAACCACAGAGTAACCCAACCGCGGCAAAAAAGATATCGTGATCTCTAGACAATTCTGGTCGAATGGTGCGGACAAAATACAGAGCACCACCCGCTACAGCCAGAAAAATACCTAAAAGATTAGCGGAGTTAAATCCAAAATTTACCATTACTGCTTCCCGTATTCTACATATCCGTGACATACTCCTACACCAAATCAAAGATTATGATGTAGGCTTCTTACCTTTTCTCGTAGTGGGAGCGTCTCGCTCCCTTGAAGAGAATTGGTCGTTTTTGAGTGAGGCGATGCCCATCCCCACTTTTTTGGTTCAACCAGCATTTTAAGCTTTGTTGAATTCTTTTATTATACCTTTAAAAAAGAGCGATCCATCTCACACTTATCTTAGAAAGTAAAGTGTGAGGCTTCTCGCGGTTAAGCTAACAATATATTAAGACAAGTCAAATTAACTACGTGTAACCTTATCTTTCTGACTGATGAAGATTAGACCAACTGTAGCAGGAATAACCACTATGAGTGCACCAGCTAAGAGACTATAAAAAAAGTTTGCTAAAGAAGGAGTCATGATCTTTTAATCCTTGATTGTTGATTTCTCTTTACAATTTTTACATATTTTTGAGATTAAGGTTACTCTTCTTTGAGTAAAAGATAATAGAGAGTACCAGGTTCACTCATTCTCCCTGCTCTTTCTCCCGCTTCAGGACCTGTTCCCATAAAAACATCTACCCTTCCTGGACCTGTTATCGCTCCTCCTGTATCCTGATCTAAAACATATCGGGTTACGCGGTGATGAGACCAGTTACCATCTGAGTCACGTTCAGGTATATGAGTATGAATCAAAGCTAAAGCACCAGGTGGCATGAGTGTTTTATCTGTAGCGATAGAACGTTCAGCAGTGACTGGTACATTTATACTACCTACAGGAAGTGAGCCTTTAGTATTTTTAAAGAAGATAAAACGATTATTGCGGGCTATATATTCATTCATAGCATCAGGAGAGTTACGAAAATAATCAATCATTACAGGTAAACTTAATTCATCTACCCTAAAGCGACCATCTTTGACTAATTCTCTGCCGAGACTAATATAGGGGTACTCTGTGCGACCTGCATAACCTATAGTCATGATTGAACCATCAGCTAATTCTAGTCTAGCTGAACCCTGAACCTGAACCAGATAAGCTTCGAGGCGATCGCGCAACCAGACTATCTCTGTTCCTGCGAGAGGACTTTGTCTCCCTAATAAACCATCTTTACCCTCTAATTCTACTCTGGTGGGGTGAGGTTGTCGCCATTGGGAGAAATCTTGGGGTAAACCATAGAGAGGGTAGGGATACTCAGGAGTGGGAACAAGACTCCCTTGATAAATTGGCTCAAAATAACCCGTAAATAACATCCCTCCTTGATTATCTCTACCTATAGCTTGATAAAAAGCAAATTCTCTCTCTACAGCTATTTGTAACTCTTCGGGATTATCGATTTGTAATAATAATTCCTGAAAGCGTAATAGAGAATTGCGCACTCTTTCTAGGGTTATTTCTTCGATAGGGTAATCTTGATAAACTTGTGCTGCGGTAGGAGTAGCTAGATATTTTAAACTATGGTCAATAGCTGTAAGTAAAGCTTGGCGATCGCTTAACAACTGTTCGTCTATCCCGAGAGACAGGGGTTGAATCTCTACTAATTGTAAAGGAGGTCTAGAATCTATGGTGTTATTATTGGTTAAGATACTAGCTAAATCATGATATCTATTTTCTGTTTGTGACCATACCCAACTAGGATAAACTGATAACAAGCCGATTAAACCCAATAAACTGATTTTGTGCTTCACTGTTGTTAACTAAAAAATAACTTATTTTCGCTACAATTAATCAATCTTAATATGAATAAAGCTCAAATTGGCTATCAACATCCTCTAGAGGGAGAATATGCACCGATTGAGGAGTTTAAGTGGCAAAAAGCCACTTACCCCCTAGGAGCACATTATTTGGGCGATGATGTGACTTTTGCAGTTTACTCGAAAAACGCCACCAGAATTTTACTAGAAATTTACCAGAAAGCTACAGGAGAAGAAGCCAAATACGACTATTGGTTACACAAAAACCCTGTTGATAACATATGGCGTGCTCATATTAAGGGAATACCTCCTGGGACTTTTTATGCTTTTCGTTGCTGGGGACCAAATTGGCAATATGATCCTAATTGGCGTAGGGGTAATAGTAATATTGGCTTTGAACAAGACGTAGATAGTCAAGGAAATCGCTTTAACCCTAACAAAGTACTCTATGATCCTTATACTAGGGAAATCTCCCACGATCGCAAAGCTTCAGCAATGTACGCCACAGGAGGGTTAATTTACAATGGGGTTATCTCTAGAGAGTACGATACGGGGAAATGGTCACCTAAAGGGGTTATTTTAGCACCTGAGCACAGTTCTACAGGCAAAAGACCCTATTTACCACCAGAAAAAGCGGCTATCTATGAAACTCATCTCAAAGGCTTAACTATGCACCCTTCGGCGAGTAATCTAGAAACCATTTTAAAAGGTATTCCAGGTTATGAAGAGGTAGTTAATGTACCAGTAGAAAAAAGGGGAACTTATGCTGGTGCAGCTTATCTGGCTAAATATCTCAAAGCTTTGGGCTTAACTACTATTGAATTTTTACCCGTACAAGAAACTCCAGCTGAGGGAAATTATTGGGGTTATATGACTTTTGGTTATTTTGCTCCTGTGCGGCGTTATGCTTATGATCAATCTCCTGGTGGACCAACTAGAGAGTTTAAAGAAATGGTCAAAGCTTTTCACGAAGAAGGAATAGAAGTTTATTTAGATGTTGTCTATAACCATACGGGAGAAGGGGGTAATTGGGGACATTTAGATATCACGGGTTTTGCTAGTTTTGGTGGTTTTGATGCGGTCGAATATTATCAACAAACTAACGAATATTATCTAGTAGATGGTGCGACAGGTTGTGGTAATCAGCTTAATTTTTCTTCTCAAATAACTAGAAATCTAGTGATTGATTCTCTCACCTATTGGCTGACAGAAATGGGTGTAGATGGTTTTCGCTTCGATTTAGCTACGGTATTGGGGAGAACTCCTAATGCTTTTGAAAGGGAAAATTGGCAAGAACAGAAACGCTTTTTTCAACAACACCCCCTACTGTTAGATATTAAAGAATTAGGAGACAAATATCAAGCAGAAATGATCGCTGAAGCTTGGGATATTTGGGGTTATGAAGTGGGTAATTTTCCTTCAGGTTGGGGAGAATGGAATGGTAATTATCGCGATACAGTGCGCAAGTTTTGTCGGGGTGATGGGAATACCCTAGATTTTATTGACACCCTCAACGGTGATTATCGTCTATTTAATGATAATGGTGGGCCGCAACGTTCCATTGATTTTATCGTAGCTCATGATGGTTTTACTCTGATGGATGTGGTTAGTTATAACCAGAAAAATAACCAATTATCCTACCCTTTTGGTCCTTCAGATGGAGGTTGTGATCAGAATTATTCCTCGGATTGTGATGGCGATCGCTCTCTACGCAGACAAAGGTTACGCAATTTTTGGACGCTGTTATTTTTCTCTCGGGGTGTACCAATGGTGGTGTGGGGTGATGAATTCGGGAGAACTCAAAATGGTAATAATAATCCCTATAATATTGATTCTGTCGCTACCTGGAATAATTATAATATGATTAATACTAATCAACCTAATTCTGTAGCTACAGGATTTGATGGTATTGGTTATCACGATAATTTCGGTACTGCTAATAGTAGTAAAGATTGTAACCCTTTATTTCGTTTTGTTACCTATGTCGCTAATCTACGTAAACAACACGTAGGTTTAAAACAGCATCAGTATGGGGATATGTTGTTAGATTTTGGTAAGGATGTATCTTATATATTCACTAAATGTGATGGAGTAAGTTCCTTAAATAATGGCGATCGCTGTTTGATTTTGCGTATCGATGGTAGCGAAGTAGGAGACCATGATTTTCTACTATTAATCAATATGTTTTCTGAAGCAATTAATTTTACTGTTCCTTATACTCAGGGTCAATGGCGTTGTATCATAGATACAGCAGCTTGGGCTGAGTCTGAATATAACTATTGGTCTTTAGCACAAGCTCAAGTAATCTCGATGAATTATTGGGTACAAGGTTTCTCGGTGGTAGTGTTAGAGGAAATATTGTAAATGACAAAAATAGCTCCATTTGGTTCTTGGCAATCTCCGATTACCTCTGATTTAATAGTAGCAGGTACAATCGGACTAGTAGCTATAGCAATTGATGATCAAGATATCTATTGGATAGAAGCGCGTCCCCAAGAACAAGGACGTAATGTTATAATTAGATATGATCAGCATCGCCAGATATATACTATTACACCTTCTCCTTATAATGTCCGTACCAGGGTACATGAATATGGGGGAGGTGCTTTTACTGTTAAGAATGGGGTGGTTTTTTTCGTTAATTTTAGCGATCAACGTATCTATCAACAATCAATCGATAGCAACCCTATACCCCTAACTCCAGAATCTACTCAAAGTTACGCGGATTTAATCCTTGATAGTCAAAGAAATCGCTTAATCTGTGTCTGTGAAGATAATCACACTCTAGGAGTTGAACCAGAAAATAGCATCGTTAGTATTGATTTAAACTCAGGTAAGATAACTACTCTAGTCACAGGAGATGATTTTTACGCAGCACCTAGATTAAGTCCTGATGGTAGTCAACTAGTTTGGTTAAGTTGGAATCATCCTAACCTACCTTGGGACCATACTATCTTATGGCGAGCTACTGTTAATGCTGATGGTAGTTTAACAGATATTACTAAAATAGCAGGAGAATCTGCTGAGTCTATCTGTCAACCTGAATGGTCACCTGATGGTGTACTCTATTTCGTGAGCGATCGCTCTAATTGGTGGAATCTCTATCGTGTTAATCCTGGTGGAGAGGTTGAGTGTGTTTGGGAAATGGACGCAGAATTTGCTTATCCCCATTGGATTTTTGCCATTTCTCTTTATGGTTTTGCTAGTGAAAGGGATATAATTACCGCTTATACTCAAGAGGGACGTTGGTATCTAGCTCATTTGGATACCCAAACTAAGGAATTTACTACCCTAGATATCCCCTATACCAATATAGACTCAGTGAAAGTCCAAGGAGAGAGAGTAATTCTGTTGGCTGCTTCTTTTAGTGAACCTAGCGCTATTATTGAGTTAGATTGGCGTCAACTAACGACTAAGACTATTCGTAAATCTACAGAGTTAACCCTTGACTCGGCTTATATTTCTCTACCTGAAGCGATATCTTTCCCTACTACTGACGGATTAACCGCTTATGGTTGGTATTATCCCCCTCAAAACCCTAATTATCAAGCTCCGGAAAATTCCCTACCACCTCTAATCGTTAAAAGTCATGGTGGTCCTACTGCACCTGCGGGAGCGAGTTTGAGTTTAAAATTACAATATTGGACTAGTCGTGGTTTTGCGGTACTTGATGTTAACTATGGTGGTAGTACTGGATTCGGGAGAGACTATCGTCAACGTTTATTAGGAAATTGGGGTATAGTTGATGTAGATGACTGTGTCAATGGTGCTAAATATCTGGTACAACAGCAAAAGGCTGATAGTCAACGTCTCGCTATCACTGGAGGAAGTGCGGGAGGATATACAACTTTAGCTGCTTTGACTTTTCGGGATACTTTTCAAGCAGGAGCAAGTTATTATGGTGTCAGTGATTTAGAAGCTTTAGCCCAAGATACCCATAAGTTTGAATCTCGCTATCTCGATGGTTTGATTGGACCATACCCAGAAACAAAAGCTATTTATCAACAGCGATCGCCCATTAACTTTGTAGAAAAACTCAATTGTCCTGTAATTTTCCTTCAGGGTTTAGAAGATAAAGTTGTTCCCCCTAATCAAGCTGAAAAAATGGTTAAAGCGTTAGAAGCTAAAGGAATACCCGTGACTTATATTACTTTTCCCGATGAACAACATGGGTTTCGCAAAGCCGAAAATATCAAAACAGCTTTAGAAAGTGAGTTAGCTTTTTATCTTAAGGTTTTTAATTTAGGTATCTAGTGATGAGTGATTATTTAGAGTGTAAAATATGTTTGTTTAAAACGGATAGCCAACAGGTTACTAAACATAAAATCCGTTCTAATGTCAGAAAATTTCGCGACCAAGAATTCACGGTTTGGCGTTGTCCGAATTGCCAATCACTACACTGTCAAGAAATGGTTGATTTAGACGAATTCTATGTTGATTATCTCATGGCAAAGCAAAAGTCAGACAATTTTACTCGACGTATTCATCAAAAACGTTTGAGTGATCTAATTAAAGTAGGTTTAAAACCAACAGATAAAATTCTGGATTATGGATGTAGCAAAGGCTTATTTATCTCTTTCTTACAAGCCAAAGGTTATGTGAATGTATTTGGGTATGATGCTTATGTAGAAGAATATGCAGATACAAGTATTTTAAATGAAAAATACGATTTAATCATCTGTCAAGATGTAATTGAACATTTTGAAGATCCTCGGTCTTGTTTTACTCAATTAGTAAATTGTCTATCAGAAAAGGGTATTTTAGTCCTTGGTACTCCTAATGCTACAGAAATTAATCTAGATAAAGCAGAATATTTTTTACCACAACTACATCAACCTTATCATAGACATATTTTCTCAGAACAAGCTTTAATAAATATGGCGGCAAGTTATCAACTCAAACCCATTAAACTTTACAGGAGATGGGTAAATGATACTTTATATCCTTTTCTTAATAGCCGTTGTACTTGGACTTATGCACGTTATCTAGAAAATGACATAGACGTATTTTTTGAACCTATTCAAAAGCAAGTATTTTTGAAGCATCCCCAAATTTTATTCTATGCTTTTTTTGGTTATTTATTCCCCCCATTAGCTAATATTACCTTGGTGTTGAAGGTTGAAGCTACTTAGCAATAGGTGTTAAACTTTGTTATTATTGACCTAAAATAAAGGAAAAAATTAATCATGCCACTCGAAGATTATTTCTTATTTTTATCCTGATGTTTTACAACCGACATTCCGCACGTCAAACAGTAGTATAACAAGGAGTCAGGATTGCTGAATCGCTGTAGTCAGAATATTTTTTTAAAAATACATAATTTTTTCCTGTTTTTTCATGAGAAGTACTGAGAAAATTTTCTGAACTCCATATCGATTTCTAAATAAATTAAAGTGTAATAGAATCCCAAAAAGACTTTAAAGCTTTGGTTGCTGAGTTAACAGATTAGGATTAGTATAAAATAAACTAGACTGAACAAGTGGTGTGACACAATGTATAAACTATCACTATTTTTGTGCTTTTCCGCGGTGTTATTAAGTTTGGATGCAGAAAAACCTGCTCTAGCTACGGAAGATAATTCTAATACCCTCGCTAATCAATCTCAAAAAGTTCCTAAATTAGACTTACCTTGTAATCGTAGTGAATGTAAAGGCAACGCTCATCTAGCTAACTATCTCAAAAATGTGGCTAAAACGCGGGAAATTCCCCCTTTAGAGCCAGGATTAGAGAATTTGGAGCGAACACCAGAAGGACACTTGATTTTAGAAATTGACGAGGAGGAAAGCTACGCAGCGATCGAAATGTTTGGCTGTGATTGTATCGTCTCTGTTAACGCTTTACGTCAATTACGGGGTATCCCGATAGGAGTGGAAGGCGATCGCATTTTACCCGGTCCAATGATTAAAACCTGTAATCAACCTCGTGCTCCTCAAATTCCTTAGCATGAGAAAATTAATTATTAATGGGGATGATTTTGGTTACTCAGAGCAAGTCAATCAAGGTATTATCCAAGCTCATGAGAAGGGAATTCTCACTAGTACTAGTTTAATGGTGACTGGAGAGGCTTTTACTCAAGGGGTTGCTTTAGCTAAAACTCATCCTAATTTGGGGGTAGGACTTCATTTAGTGCTAGTTTGCGGTAAATCTGTTTTACCTCCCGAGGTTATTCCTCATTTAGTTAATGATCGGGGTTATTTCTCTGATAATCCTGTTTACGCGGGGTTATGGTATCAATTTAACCTCGCTACTCAAGAGGAGTTACGACAAGAAATTAAAGCACAATTAGATAAATTTTTAGATACTGGTTTAAGCTTAACTCACGTAGATGGTCATCTAAACTTGCATTTACACCCTGTGATTTTAGCTATTCTGGTAGAATTAGCTCAAGAATACCCGATTAAATTTATCCGCTTACCTTCTGAAGAGTTAAGTTTAAGTCTAGGCAAAGCAGGTAATGTGTTGAGACAATTACTGATGTCTCCTATTTTCGCTCTTTTACGTCGTCATGGAGAAAAATTATTAGATAGGCACAAAATTGGCTATACTGATAAGGTTTACGGTTTATTAGCTACTAGTCAAGTTACAGAGGATTATCTTTTAGGGATTATTCCCGAGATTAAAGCTGATTTTGTCGAGATTTATAGTCATCCTACTGTGGATAATTTAGAGAAAATGGCTTTAATTAGTCCTAGAGTTAAAAAACAAATAGAAGATTATGGTTTTAGCTTAACTAATTATCTATGAATTGTTTAATTGGAGTATTGTTAATCTTAACAATTATCTCTTGTTTTTATTATTGTTTTGCTATTTATGCTGCTATTGATTTTTTTAAAAATACTCCACCAACTCAGAAAAAGTTTTTACCTGCTGTTAGTTTATTAACTCCTATTTGTGGATTAGAATGGGAATTAGAAGCTAATTTAATTTCTTTTTGTCAGCAAGAGTATCCCCAATATCAGATAATTTTTTGTTTACAAAACTCCCAGGAATCTTGTTTAGAGTTACTGCATAAAGTTAAAGATAAGTTTGCTCATTTAGATATTCAAATAGTTACTAATCCTCAAGCAATTGGCAACAATTTAAAAATTAATAATTTGGCTAATGCTTTAAATATGGCTAAATATGATATTTTAGTTATTACTGATAGTGATATTCAGGTTAAATCTGATTATTTAGAAGGGATTGTGCAACCTCTAAAAGATGATTCTGTTGGCTTAGTCACTTGTTTATATACTTCTTTAACTAAAGGTTTTTTAGCAGCTTTTGAAGCTTTAGCAATCTCTACTCAATTTCATCCCCGAGTTTTAACAGCTAGAAAAGTGGAGGGAATTAAATACGCTTTTGGCTCTACTATTGTTATCCGCCAAAAAATCTTAGCAGAAATTGGCGGCTTTTTAAGAATAGCTGATTATTTAGCTGATGATTACCAATTGGGTAATTTAGTGGCTAAATTAGGTTATCAAGTGGTTTTATCTAACTATATTGTTGCTCATCGTTTAGCCAATGTGACTTGGGGAGATTTTTTAGCTCGACAAAGTCGCCGGGCAAAATGTATTCGCGTAGAGAGATTTTGGGGCTATTTAGGATTAATTGTGACTCAAGGTACGGTAATTAGTTTAATATTGCTCATAGCTACGGGATTGACTCAATGGGCTGTTTGGTTGTGTTTGCTTACTTGGATGTTGAGATTATTGATGGCTATCATCGTAGGGGTTAAATTCCTTAATGATAGTGTGGCTAAAAAGTATTTAATATTAATACCTATACGAGATATTGTTAGTTTTCTGCTCTGGTGTTATAACTTAGTAGGTAATCAGGTTAACTGGCGAGATTATAAGTTTGAGTTAGCTAAAGGCGGAAAGCTAGTTAAGATTAAACTTCTCGGAGAAGTTGGGAAACAGGGAAATTTAGAATAAGGGATATAGAGTTATTTAGGGCTTGCTGAATAAATCTAAAACTTTGATTTGGTATAGGTTTGAAGTGGTTTTCTCTTCAAAAAAGTGCCAGATTTTCTTATGTATTATGCTAAAAAAAAGTTTATTTATGTTTTTTGATTACTTAAGTAGTATAAACATTTTCTTCCTTTTGCATGAGTGCCTCTTGCCTCTTGCCTATCTCCTCACTCGGATTTATTTTTTTATATATAAAATACTACTTTTTCTTTTCCCTTCTGTTATATTTTTAGCTTTCTTTCAATCCATTTGACATTAATTTTGAAGCTTGGTTATTTTTGTTAGCCAAAAATTTGAAAATTCCTAACATCAATATACCAGCTAAACCACTTATTAAATTAGATTCTGGTACAATCTCTTCTGTTACTTCCTCTATTACTAAGCCGTTAGTTATTGTACAAAAGTCAATATCTCCAGATTCTTCTAAACAATCTTCATCTATCATTTCACCACCTAGATACATATAAGAAGGATTAGTTAAAGTTACATAAAACCCACTTTCTGTTTCTACGTTTAACCAAGGAGATGCTAAAATATCATTATCTAGGATAAAATTAATATTATTAACATAATCATTAGGATTTCCACTTTCAGGTATGCTTCGGCTCAAAAAAACATTGGTGATTCTTTCGTATTCTAGTACACCTTCATTATAAATATTATCCCGAGTATATCTATCTGGTGGATTTGGGGCATCTGGGCTTACGTAAGTTACATTACCTGCATTAGGTTGAAAACTGTATGTGACGACTCCAGTATCAGAATTATAATTAGATAATAGATCAACTCTATCAGCAAAATAACTACCATAAAAAGCTTCTCCTGGAAACAAATAAGGTACTTCAATGAAAACTTCATCCGCGAAAGACAAATAACTTGAACTAATAGCATTTCTAAATAACCCTTGATAGGGTAAAGGATTGCTATCCTCAATACCATAAACAGTAGTAGTGTTAGTAGGGGTAACGCTTCCTCTACTGTATCTTCTTCCTCGTCTAAAACGCGCTTCAGCCGTAGAGGGGATTAGCGAAAAAATTAAACCTATAATTAAACAACTAGCTAGTAATTTTTTGTTCATAATTTTCGGTTGGAAAATACATTTTAAACTTACACATAATCTACTAAATAAGGCTAGTTATTTAACAAAACTTAATTATCAGGAATATTTAATCTCACTTTAACGTTATTAGTATTTAGAGACTTATAAATATAGGGAGAATCGATCATGAATCATCAATTTATTATTTTTTTTGTCTGATGAGGGTAGTTAATTAAGCCTATAATGTATGGTAATTAAATTACTGTCTTCACCCTAGACAGCATCATCAAAACTAGCAATGAAACCTTCTGTTACTGAATTAATATCTCAATATTTACAAGGCGATCGTCTTGCGGGGGATAAACTATTTGATTATCCTGAATACCAGCAAAAATTTAAAGCGATTGTTGCTAAATATACTCGTAGTAATAATCTTAACCAAGAAGATGTAGCCCAAACAGCTAGACTTAAGGTTATTCAAGCTTTAAAAGCAGGAAAATACAACCCAGAGTTAGGAGATTTTTATCATTGGGCACTTACAGTAACCAGATTTGCTATCATTGATTTAATCAGAAAAAGTCATCGCCAAACCAAAGTAATTAGTCTTGATCAAAATATAGCTGGTACAGATATACCTCTAGGAGAAACAGTAGCTGATGATTTTAACTTATTAGATACTCTCGAAAAAGTAGAATTAGTTACTAAAGTCCGAAATATTATTGATGCTTTAGATAAGCGTTACCCCCAAAGAAATTATCAACAAATATTTTTAGCTAAAATAGCGGGTAAAACTCAAAAAGAAATTGCTCATGATTTAAATATAACTCAAAGTGCAATCTCAAAACGATGGCAAGAATTAATTTTACGGATAACAGCAGAAATGCAGATAATACCAGAGGTTATCTCAACGCCAAAAACTAAAAAAGTTAATCGTTCTCAAGTACAATGGTAAACTCAAATGAATATTAATTTTGACTATTTTCTGGATAATCCCTATCTAAATCAACAACCCCAACCTGGAGAAATCTGGGAGATAAGTAAGGATATTTATAACCCAATTCGGGGAACATCTCACTCTTTAAAAACTGCTACTCGCTATCTGATGATCGTAGATAAAATAGATGAACATCTTTATCAGGGAATAGTTATCTCAGAATCTACAGAATTTAGCAGCGATGTTGACTTAATTATTCCTGCAGCAATTACGGGTACATCTCAAGATTTACTGGTGGAAACTTGGCATTTAATCGAGGTATTAGATTGTCATTTAATCTGTAAAGTTGGCAACCGTTTATCTCGTCAAGTATATGATTTATTATTAGATTTATATCTTGAGGAAGTTACTAATAATTCAATGATTGCATCTTTAGGTTTAAGAAAAGGTAATCAAAGTAAAAATCTTAGTTTTTACCAACAAGAAAAAGCCTGGGGAGAGTTAATCAATAGACAAGTACAAGATTATTTAACTTATCAACAAGCTGTTAATCTTACTAATCAAATAGTAGCAGCAACAATTAACAACGAACAAGAGTTAAATAACCTTAATTCCACAGTTACTCTCTTGAGTCAATGGTTAGAAGATAACTTGACGTTAGGATGGCAAAAGTTAACAGATTTAGTCAATACTCAAGAGTATCAATTGAGTTATGCTTTGAGAAGTGAAATCGAGACAACAGCAATTCAGAATTTAAAAACTTTAACTTTTGGAAAGGAGATAATTGCTATAATTATGACAATTCAACCAGAGAATCATAAATTAGCCATAAATCTAGAAATTATTCCCCAAGTCAATCAACGTTACTTACCAGAAAACTTACAGGTAAATATTTTAGATAGCGATGGAGAAATGCTGAAGTCTTTGCAAACTAGAAAGACAGATAACTGTCTGAAGTTACCTAAAATGAAGTTAGCTAAAAATAATGAATTTATTCTAGAAGTAATTCTAGGTGAAACCAAAATTAGCGAAAAATTTAGCTATGATTGAAACTCTTGTTTTAAAATTAGGACAAGGGGATTGGATTACAGGATTCCCCGTAGTAATTGCCCAAATTTTGGACAATAATCATCAGGTAACTACCCAATTGTCAGGTAGTCTCCCTCCTAATCGCAACTTAAAAGAATTATATCAAAAATGGCGATCGCTATACCAATCTTTGGTTAAGTCTCTGAGTTATCGTGGTGGTTTAGAGTTTGAAGAGGAGGAGATTTGTTGTATTTCCGATGAAGATTTAAGAGATTTAAATAAACAATTAAAAAGAGAATTAAATAATTGGTTAGCGATACCAACCTTTACTAAAATTGAATCAGGATTAAGAACTCGTTTAGAAACTAATCAAGAAATTAGGTTTATTTTTGAGGTTAGTCATCGAGAATTACAGCGTTTTCCTTGGCATCTTTGGCATTTTTTTACTGACTATCCTTATACAGAGTTATGTATTAGTGTCAATGAATATGAAAAAACTAATTCACTACTACCTACTCGGAAAAACCTGCGGATTCTTTGTATTTTAGGGAATAGTCATCAAATCAATATTGTCAGAGATAAAGAGATATTAACTAAAATTTTTTCTGAGAATATAGTATTTTTAATTAAACCCAAAAGAAGGGAATTAGAAAAATATTTATGGGATGAAAAGGGTTGGGATATCTTATTTTTTGCTGGTCATGGAGTGATTGATAAACAGGGCGAAGCTAAATTATATATTAATTCTCAAGAAAAAATCGAACTGAGTTATCTACAGTATTCACTTTTAAATGTTGTTAAAAAAGGGTTAAAATTAGCAATTCTTAACTGTTGTAATGGCTTAGATTTTATTGAAGAATTTAGTCAATTAAACATTCCCCAATTAATCGTCATGCGGGAAGTTGTACCGGATTTTATAGCCCAAGAATTTCTCAAAAATTTCTTAACTAATTATGCTAAAGGGGAATCTTTTTACTTAGCGGTGAGAAAAGCCAGAGAGAGATTACAAGGATTAGAGGGAGAATTCCCTGCAGCTAGTTGGTTACCAGTAATTTTTCAAAATCCTACGGAGTTAATGCCATCTTATCGAGAATTGACTCCTAATTCATTCAGAATTAAACCTCGCTATCTTATTCCTATTATTAGCTTAATTACTACTGGGTTATTATTATTCATAAGTTGGCTAGGTTTACTGCAAATTTGGGAATTAAAAGCCTATGATCACTTCTTAACTAAAACCCCAATTGCGGGGATAGATTCTCGAATCTTAGTTATTGCAGCAGATGAACAAGATATTAGTAAAAATGGTTACGGTTATCCCCTAAGCGATCGCACTATTACCAGATTATTAGAGAAAATCATATCTTATCAACCCGCAGCTATTGGTTTAGATATTTTTCGAGATCAACCAATGCCAGCTAATGATCTTGAAGGACACGAATTATTATTAAACACTGTTAACAAATATCCTAATATTATCACTATTTGCGCTGGTGATAATCCTAATAATAATGTTTCTCCACCTGAAGTTACCTCTGGGCAAATAGGCTTTGTTGATTTATACAATGACCAATATCTGACAGGAGATGATCAAGTTCGCAGATATTTATTAACCTCATCTGGTAACCTTTTTGCTAAGAAAATCAGTTGTCAGACTTCCTATTCTTTTGCCTGGTTATTAGCTTATCACTATTTACAACAGCAGGATATTCCCGTAGAAACCGTTAATCTAGATTGGCGATTTGGGAGACAAGTTATTCCGAGGTTATCCCCAAATAGTGGTGGGTATCAGGGTTTAGACGCAGGAGGAAATCAATTCTTAATTCGCTATCGCAATCAGCAACAATTAGCCCCCCAATTTACGATTAGAGACGTCTTGGAAAATCAAGATAGTTTTGACCCACACTGGTTTACCGACAGAATTGTTATCATAGGTATTATTGCTTATAGTGTACCTGATATACATAGTACTCCCTATGGTAAGATGGCGGGTTTGTTGATTCATGGTACGGTAATTAGTCAATTATTAAGTATTGCCCAAGACAATGATCGACGCTTTTTAATTTGGTGGTTACCTTGGTGGGGAGAGATATTGTGGATCGCTACTTGGGTTATGATTACTAGTATAGTGACAGTTTACCTACCTAAGTTGTCCTGGAAAAAAGTAAGCATTATCCTTATTCTAATCACACTATATATATTTAGTTATTTAATCTTTAGGCTAGGAGGTTGGATACCCCTAATTCCAGGAATGCTAGGGGTTATTCTTAGCGGTAGTTTGAGTATTTATCTAACGAGGGAAAAATAAAATGTGGAAAATATATCTATCAACAATCTTAACAATGGCGCTAAATCTTACTTTCCTTAGTCCCATTGTAGCTGAAACTAATTTACCAGAGGCCCCCAATACAGGTAAACCAGAAACAGAAACACAACCAGGAGGGACAAGAACTGGTGATTTAGATTATCATACCTGTAACCCTGATGCTAATCGACATCCTGTCTCTCTTTTGGCTAAAGATGGTCAAGATTTTACTACTTCAGAGTACCCGAGTTTTTGGTTTTATTTTCCTTATACCCAACAACAGGTAGAAAGTGTAGAATTTATCTTGAAAAATCCTCAAGAAGACCAAGTCATCTATCGTACTTTAGTTAGTTTAAGCAATCAACCAGGTATCACAGCAATTCATCTACCTACTCAAACAGAATATTCTCTAGAATTAACCAGGGATTATCTGTGGGAGGTAATTATTTCTTGTTCTGGTAACCAAGGGAATCAGGTTAAACTTGAAGGTTGGATAACTAGGACAATTATCGATAACCCCGAATCCTATCATAGTTATATAGAAGAAGATATCATGTATGATGCGGTGACGAAATTAGCCCAACTATATTATCAGTATCCCGAGAATGAACAGTATCAAACCGATTGGCAAAATTTATTACTTAAGTTGGGACATCAAGATTTAGTAGAAGAAACTTTATGGCTAGAATTAAAGCCAATTACCCAATAGGATAAAACCAGACCAATAATAGGGATGATGATATCTTTGCTGTTGTAACAGGTTGATTTGTGCGTTTCTTAAGGCTTTAGCTTTACTGTATCCTTGATTAATTAATTGATCATAAAATTGTTGCATCAATAGGGAGGTACTCTCGTCACTGACTTCCCAAAGAGAAGCTATAGTACTACGTACACCTACTCTTACTGCTAAACCTGCTAATCCTAGAGTAGCCCTATTATCCCCTACAGCGGTTTGACAAGCGCTTAAAACTAATAATTCTACTGGTTGCAATTGTTTTTGATCGCTACTCAGTAAAGTAGTTAAATCATTGATACCCAAGCGATCGTCCCAAGTCAATAAAAAAGTCTCCTCTAAACGTGAACTAAATCGACCATGAGTGGCTAGATGCACAATAGTATAAGGGTTTTGTTGCATATTTTGGTTAAATTGTCCTTTGGTAAAATCAGCGTTTAATAAGACACTTCCTGTGGTGGTATCTCTGATTCTCGCGATTTCTTGTGCAACACCTGGTAACTCAGAAAATCCTTGACGTTCTTCGGTTAAACCTGCTAATAATAAGAAACGATCTTGTAAGGAAGTCTCTTGGAAGTCTATTAATTCTAGACTAGGGGCGATCGCCACGTTATATTTTTCGATCAGATATTGTTCACCATCAAAAAATACTCCAGGGGGAAGGTTTCTTAATTCTCCATCGAGAATAAAAACTAGAGTATCGAGATGATGGGTTTCTAATTGAGACTCTATGGGTTTGATTAACCAATCATAGGGTTGTCTGAGGAGTTGCGATCGCACTTCACGTTGAGGGTTTTGTAATGCTATATTTAACCAGTTTAGTTGTTTGATAATTTCGCTTTTATCTATAGCTACTTCATAATAACTCAGGGGTTGATTACCGATAGCGAGGATAACTCCTAGACGATTTTCCAGGAAAATAGTATAAATTATGCCAGCATTTGGGTCTAATTCATCGATTTGGACTGGTTGTACATCTAAACAAGCATCCCGAAAGAAGTTATCTAACTCTGCTAATTGTAAAGCTTCAATCACTTCTCTAGCTTGTTTGAGTTGTTGTTGAGTTGCTTCTGGTTGTAGAAGAATATCCACAAATTCGCGATATAATGGTTCTACCTCTTCTCGGAAAGAAAACTGTACATCTGAACTAATGGTTACTAAATCCTGACGCAGAGATTGAAGACTTTTTACCCCTTGACTATAAGCAATGATACTCTGTTCTCTTTGTTGCTGTTGTTGTAAAATTCTCCCTAGTTGCCATTCCCATTGGTAATTTAAATCTGTAGCGTTGATATTTTGGGATAATAATAGGGCATTTTGGGTTAGAGTAAGAGCAGGTGTAAATTGTTGATGTTGTTCATAGAGTAGCCCTAACCTACCCATCCCTTCTGCTTCACCTCTAGTATATCCTAGGGTTTGGGCTAATTTTATAGCTGTGGTCAATTGTGCAATAATCAAATCATTATTTTGTGACTCTGATTGCATTTGCAATAACTCTTCAGCAAAATTAATCCGTAGATGAATCGTTGCTATTTGTTGAGGTAGCTGTTGGATTTTGGCTGCTATTTCGTTAATTAGTGGTTGACTTTTTGCCCATTCTTCTTGTCTAATAGCTAACTGATTAATAGCTGCGCGAATATTCAACTCTAAATTTGGGGCTGACTCTCTAGCTTGTTGATAATATTGCCAAGCTTGATCATAATTATTACTGTGTTGATTAAGTTTACCTAGATTAATAAGATTAAGACTGACTAACTCAGTTAATCCTAATGCTTGGGATAATTCTAAACTCTCTTGTAATTGTATTTCTGCTTCTTGGTATCTACCTATTCGGCGTAAAATATCCCCTAGACTAGCTAATGCTTTAGCTTTTTCTGGAGTTGTTGGATAATTATTTAATTCTGCTGTTAAACCTGTTAAATTCTGATAAGCTTCTCTATATAATCCCAAAGAGGTTAAAGCTTGTACCTGATAGAGTTGATTATTAACCAATCCCATGAGATTATTAGTTTCAGTATAAATCTTAGCTGCTTCTCGCCAAATTGCTAACGCTTCTACATCTTGACCTAGGGATATAGCTAATTGACCTTTGACATCTAATAATTGAGCATAAAGTTGTCTTTGTAACTGTTCATATTGAACAAATTTCAGAAGTGTTTGCCCTTGATTAATAGCTTGACTACCTTGAGAATGATTACCTAATTCCTGTTGAATCAAAGCTAAATTAATTAAGACAATTATTTCTGATTCTGGGGTTAATTTTTGATTTAAAGTAGTTTCGAGGATTAGTTTAGCTTTTTGAAGTTTACCCTCTTGATAGTTCAATCTAGCCAATTCTAAACATTCAGAAGGATTAGAACATAATGCTGTGGTTTCTGAACTAACTAATCCAGGAGAGATGGTCAGAATCAAAATTAACCCAAATAATAATAAGTATTTCATAATCAAAATTTAAGGACTTGATATTGAACACTGAAATAAAGACCATCTTCTTGTAAACTATTACCGAGAGTGGTTAAATTATTTAAAGGAATACCCCAATAAAAATAAGCATTTAAACGATCATAAGCAGTTAAATTAAGTCCTACTCCTACAGAAGCTAAAGTACTAATCGGTAAGGTGAAATCGCTATTATTCCAAACGTGACCTAATTCATAAAAAGAGACTAACTGTAGATTAAAATTAGCTTTAGGAATAGTTACTAGCGAAAACCGCAACTCTAGGGAAACAAACACCCCATTATCCCCTAAAATAGCATTTTCCGGATAACCTCGACCTCGATTAACTCCCCCGAGGGCAAATTGTTCTAAACTAGGTATAGCTGAATCAGCTAATTGAAATTCTACTTTACTAAAAAAACTGATAAAGTTATTAAGATTCCTAAAATATTGTGCTTGACTACGCCATAAAACGAATTGACTACTACCTTCAACACCATCAAGATTAAGAGTATAAGCGTCTGTAGCTAAATTAAACTGGGAAAAGACAGCAAAAATCTGACGTTGGTCTCTAATAAAATATTCTTGGGAGAGTCTAAAGATATTGATATTGGTTTCACTTCTTAAACTGCGATTAATAGTAGGAGGAGAAATAGTTAACTCTGATTTTTCCTTAGCGAGATTAAATCCAATCCCCAACTCTTGGGTAGGAGTTTTAAAAACGGGTTGACGAAAAATAAACTCGTAAGTTCGAGATTGAGAATCAATATTGAGTTGCTGTAAAGGTTCTTGAATTAGTTCAGAATCACTATAATAGAAACGAAACCCAATTAAACCATCAAGAGGATTGATAGGAAACAGATAACTAAAATCTTCGATGACATTACTACCATCGGTGTTATAGTAACGCAAATATAAATTATCTCCAAACCCGAAAAGGTTGCGGTGATTAATAGTTAAGAGACGACGATTAGATCCTACACTAGGAGATTGTTGATTATCTACACCCAAAGCGAGAGAAAAAGCAGGATTTTCTTGTAAATCAATCTTAAGGATACTTAAATGAGGTTGAGATCCTCTGGTCAATTCTGCGGCTAAACTTTCAATCAGAGGATTAATCTGCAATAATTGTAAAGCCCGTAATAAATCAGCTTGATTAAGAGGACCAGAAGTATTGATTGCAATACGATTGCGGATATATTCGGGTTTAAGTCTCTCTAAACCAGTGATGATGATTTCCTCTATTTCTCCTTCTATCACCTCAATGATGAGGATACCATCCTGGAGACTTTGGGGAGGAATAAAAGCCCCAGAAGTCAAATAACCCCTATCCACGTATAATTGAGTAATAGCGGTTTGAATTTCTAAAAGTTCAGTAAAAGAAAGGGGACGATTAGTGTAGGGTTCGAGGATTTCTTCTAAATCTTCGCTAGTAAATACAGTAGTTCCCCTCACCTCGAATTGTTCAATAATAATCTCCAGAGGAATAGTGGGAATTTCTGGGGTTACCTCCCGAGAGGGTGGAGGTAAAATATCTTCTAAAGGTGGTAAAACCTCCACTTCGGGAGTAGGTTGAGGAATAGGAGTAACAGGTCTTGGTATGACTTGAGAATGAATAGGTGTTTGATAAACTAAAACTAATAACCATACTAGAGGATTTATTCTCCAAACATAGAACATAGATAACTATACCTGGTAATATTTTGGCTTAAATGAATAGTTCCATCAGCAGTCATAAACCAACCTTGGATTGATTGTGGAGTAGGTATGGATTCAGTTTCCCTAGGTTTGATTTGGACAGGAGATTTAGGAGTTTCTAGGGATTGCCATGGTACAATTCTCTGTCTAGGGGCGATCGCTTCGTGAGAACTTGGGGGAAAACCACCCCTACCTGTAATAATCAAAGAACTACCCTTAGCGATAATCCCCTCTTCTACGGTACAGGGATTTTGGGCTTTTAACCATTCTATATTGATTACCTCCTCAGACAGTCTAATAATCCCTGCTTCGGGATCAGCTTCAGGGGTAGTAATCGAGACAATCCCATCGATACCAAATTCAGAAGAAGCGTTAATATCACTCAAGGGAGTTAACTGAGGTCTCGGAGTTATCCCTAAAACCCCTAAAGCAGTAATTTGAATATTTCCCCCTCTTCCTAAAGAAGCATTAGCGATAATATCATTGTTTTCTTGAGGAGTAGCGATCAAAAATCCTGTATCTATAGTGATATTCCCTCCGTCTCCCTTTCCTGTTTCTATACCCGCGGTAGCAGTAATTTGACTATTTCTTTCTAGGAAGATGGTATCTGTTACCAACAAAGTTAGGTTACCTCCTTGATTCTGGCTAGTTGCTGCGGAAATTGTCCCCTGACTTAAACTCAGAGAATTAGTACTAATCTCTAAATTACCTCCTTCTCCCTCTCCAGAATTACTAACACTCACTATCCCTTGATTATCTATAAATATTTCTGGACTAATAATTACTATTCCTCCTGCGTTTCCTGTTCCTTGGGATTCGCTGGTGATATTACTATTAATAGGTATTGGGTTAATCTCTCCTGTTGTCCCACTGCGAGTTACCCTCACTCCTTCTGTTGCTTTAATACTGATTGTTCCTCCATCCCCTCTTTCTCTACCTGGTATGACTCCATCAGCTTCCACAAAAGATCCTGCTCGGAGAGAACCTCCTTGAGAGATAATTAAGTTATCTACCTCAATAACTATATTCCCCCCTTGTCCTAAACCAAAGGTATCAGCAGAAATTTTTGCCCCTTCAGTAATTATTAATTCTGGGGTTTTGAGGAAAAGATTCCCTGCGTCTCCAGTAGAGGCTAAAATCTCTCCTCCTTCCCTTAACTCTGATTTTTCTGCTGATGTAAATATCCCACTTTGACCTAGTACTAAATCTGCTTCGGGAGATGTTCCCTCTAGGTGTATAAATTCCGTTGCTGTGATGATCATATCTCCCCCTTGTCCCCGATTTTTGGTACTAGTAGAGATTTGTCCCCCGTTTTGTACTGTTAACCGATTAGTCTGAATCCTTAAATTTCCTCCATCTCCAAAGGATTCTGTTTCTACTTGGGCAAATATTCCTGTAGGTCTTTCCTCTCCCAACTCATTAATATTAAAACCGATTACGTTGATTTCCGTAGCGTTAATCGTTAAATCTCCTGCTTTTCCTATACCCGCAAAGCTAGAAGAAGACAGATTAGCCCCATCCACTAGAGTTAATCTACTAGTATTGATGGTTAAATTACCCGCATTCCCTGTACTATCAGAGGTAGAAGAAATTGCACTAGGCAAGACCTTATCAGGACTATTACCTATAATATCGATAGACTCGACTACATTGATAATGACTGTGATTCCTGGGCGATCGCTATAATTATCGGCTAAAATCTGACTCCCATCGGTTAATGATAATCTTCTTGCTTCTACTCTGATTACTGTATCTTCTCCCGATGCTTGTTCTTCAGTAGTTCCGATAATCCCACTAGGGGTATCATCACCTATATAACCTGAAATCTCAATATTATTAATCCCTTTAACGATAAGATTACCTGCTTTACCTTCATAAGTAGTAGTCCCAATTTGACTGTCTCTAATAGAGATATTTCTAGCTTGGATATTGATATTTCCTGTATTTTCTCCATAACTAAAAACACCTGCGAAGTTAGCGATCGTCACATCGCGAAAACTTTCTACATTCTGATAATCAAGAGTAAAACTTTCTCCCTGGTGAAGGATGTTAACTATACCTTGATTAACGCTTCCTAACTCAATATTTGCTGATTCTGTTTCGATAAAACCTCCTCTAAAGGATATTCTACCTCCCACTAAGGCGATCGTCTGTTGGTTGGGTACTCCTAATCCTATTTCTGATTGATTAATAATCACCCCTTTACTATCTAGAAACCCCAAACCAATTGGTACACTAATGGTTAATAATGGTCTTTCTGTTGGACTAATTTTGGTCTCAAACCTAAACCCATCAGCAAATAATATATTATTAGCGGTAGTCCCTACAAAAGAACCCTTGACATCTAGAGTAGAATTAGGTCCAAAAATAATCCCATTAGTATTTATTAGGTATAAATTAGCTTGTCCTGTTACCCCCAAAGTTCCTAAAATCTGTGAAGGATTATTACCTGTTATTCTACTAAAGATGTTACTAATATTTTCGGGATTAGTAAAATATACCTCTTGTCCTTCTCTAACATTAAATTCTCGGAAACTATGAAATAAGTTTTCTCCTGATCTTTCTCCTCCTTTAATAAGTAATAATCCATTTTCACTTGATATTTCTGTATTTAAACTTCTATCTGGTATGATTTCTGCTTTAACTTGTTGAGTAATTAATAAGTTAAAAATAGTTAAAAATCCTAAAAACATTATTTTCATGACTTTTCTTTTCTTTTTAAAATTTTCAACATAATTAAACCACCTAAACTAGCTAGAACATTTGTTTCGGGTATGACTTCATCATCTACTTCTCTTAATACATTTGCTACGCATAACCCTATGTCTAAACCATCTACAGGAATAAATTCACCCCTAGTTTCTGAACAACCAAACCCACCTAATTCTGGATTAGAAGCCGGTGCAAGATTAAAAGATAAATCAATTAACTCATCAGTTGTTGTTACTATTAAGCTTTCTCTTGGTTCAGAAATTACCGAATCAACCAAGATATTATTATCAATAATAAAATTTATATCATTTAAATAGCGTAATCGCTGGTCGAATGGTATTCCTGAAATATCAACAGAAAAACTGTAAAATTCACTTGGGTTAAACCGAGTTTCTTCAGACGTTCCCTCAGTAAATATATTGCCTGAAAATTCAGCATTAACTCTAAAACTATATGTAACTATATCCTCATTTAAAGAAGATAATAAATCAGCTTGGGGAATATTAAATAAAAAATTTCTTCCTAATGAGTCTCTGGAAGGAAAACTCGTGTCATTATATTGTACATCAGTTATAGCGTTTTCAAATAAATATCTGCCGTCTTCTCTTTCTGAATCTACGGAAAGTAATTCATATTGAAAAATAGGTGATTCTGATCCTCTGTTATAGCGTTTCCCTCTTCTAAATCGTTGTGCTTCTGCATCTTGGGGAATTAGAGAAAAGACCAAACCTGCTATTAAACAACTAGCTATAAATTTTTTATTCATTATTTTAGACCGTAGCCACGTTATTCTTTTAGCATATTTACGGCGATTCGTCAAAAAAAATTGTTACATAACTTTAGGAATATTCTGAGCAAGAATTACGTATTTAGTGGCTGCTGAACAAGTCAAAACCCCATTTTTTTGATAAACAAGGAGATTATCTCAAACTTATCCCTCTTTTGTCAGTCTTTATGATAAAATTAAGGTCTAGCAATTTTTTTATAATAGTTAAGGGATAAATATTCAGGCTGTGATCTTCCCCTGGCTTTGGACATTATTTTAACTAACAGCAAACTCAGTTAATTTCCGAATATCCCGAGGATGAAAAGCTAAAACAATATCACTTTTAGGAATACCTGCTTTTAAGAAATCATTGGCGATTCCATCTTCAATACCATCTTGTTGAATCCAGATTTTATTATTAATAATTTGGATATGAACTACACAACCATGAATGCGCTTTTTGTTATGCCAACCTACATTAAACAGGAAAAAGTTGTTTTCTTCTTTATCAATAAAAATCTGTTGTTTTATTTCCCCATAACTAAAGGGAATAGCAGCATACTCCTGTAAAGTATCTTTGATTATTTGCCGATATTGAGTTAATTTATCCATGCCTTTAACTCCTGCTTATCTGAATTGAATATAATTAATTTTATTTGCTTATTATTTAATAGTAACTGACCTATCGGTTCGGTAAATAAATCGTTATAAACTTCTTCTCTAATCGCTAAATATAACATCCTTTCTACATCTATAGTTTGAAGAATATTTTGATACAGAATATATTGACCGAGAGCATTTTCTAAATCCTTAATTGGTGACGGACTAATAAAACTTTTAATTTCTACTGCTATTTTTTGTGCTCCTTTTTGGGCACCAATTAGTTTTTCTGCCCCCAAATCTATATACAAAGAACGGCTACCAATGGTTAGTTTTAGCGGATCATCTGTAATTGTCCATCCATCCTTAATTAAAGCATTTTTTACTGTGTCATGATAAATATCCTTGGCAGGCATTAGTAAAAAGTATTAACTATTAATTATTAATTCTAGATTGGTCAAGAAAAAACCCATCTTAATTATAGACTATAATCAGATACAGTTTTGCATCTCCCGAGAATGAGGGGATTGAGTCCTGCTTAGTGAAGGATCACCATAATATATAGTTGCTGATGAGATGCTTTGTACGGGAGTGCATGAACACATATGTAGTATAATTGCCTAATAAAACTTGTTATATGACTTTTAGCCCCCAAAGATAGTGTTCTTGTATTATAAAACTTATCTCGGCGTACTTGCTGCATCTTCAGAAGTCAAAGAAACAAAAGTAACTGCTATCAAACAACTAGCTATAAATTTTTTATTCATTATTTTAGACCGTAGCCACGTTAGTCTTGTAGCACATTTACGGCAATTTGTTAAAAAAATTTGTTACATAACTTTAGGAATATTCTGAGCAAGAATTACGTATTTATAAGTGACAAGACAATTTTGGAGACTTAAAAATTATGACTAAGGTAACTTACGGAACAAATGGCAACGATCGCCTAACAGGAACAGAAAAAAGAGGATGGGGGATTATTCGTCATGGGAGAGACAGAATATTTGGTCTAGGTGGGAATGATATTATTTTCGGTCTCAGCGGTAATGACACTCTCTACGGGGGAGACGGTTATGGGACTTTTTCTGGAAACGATACTCTCTATGGTGGAGATGGAGATGATGTCCTTTATGGAGAGGGAGGAAATGACCTACTCTTTGGAGAGAATGGCAATGATGTTCTTTATGGAGGTCCAGGAAATGATGTTCTCTATGGTGGAAATGGAAATGATACCCTTTATGGAGAGGGAGACAATGACCGACTCTTTGGACAGAATGGCAATGATGTTCTCTATGGTGGTTTAGGAAATGATAGCCTTTGGGGGGGTGATGGAAATGATGTCCTTCATGGAGAGAGAGGAAATGACTTCCTTTTTGGAGAGAATGGAAATGATACCCTTTGGGGGGGTGATGGAGATGATACCCTTTTGGGAGGTGGTGGAAATGATTATCTCAATGGAGGAAGAGGAAATGATACACTGATTGGTGGACCTGGCGCTGATCGATTTGCTTTCGGTGTAGGGAGAAGTTTTAGTCGCTTTAATTTAGGTGTAGATACTATTAGTGATTTTCGTTATCTGGAAAGGGATAAAATCGTCTTACACAGAAGTGATTTTACTGCTTTACCAATTTCGACAAATGGTCTGAGTTCTGGGGATTTTGCTTCTGTTACTAGCGATCGCCTAGCTGAATTGAGTAATGCTTTGATTACCTACAATAGAACTAATGGGAAATTATTTTACAATCCCAATCGTAATGCTTTTGGCTTTGCTTCTAATTCTGATGCTGGTGGTCACTTTGCGACTCTTTCTGGTAACCCTCCTTTAATAGCTTCTGATCTTATAGTTGCACATTAAAATCTACAGAAGTGCGAGCAGCTCACTTATAACTAGGTAGTGTTAAGGAATTAAATAATTAACATTACCTCTTCTCAGTATTTTTGTAGTATTTAGCTGGTTCACTAAAAAGATATTCTGAGCAAGAATTACGTATTTATAAGTGACAGAACAATTTGGGAGAATTTAAAATTATGACTAATGTAATTCGTGGAACAAATAATAACGAGCACCTAGTAGGAACGAAAAAAAAAGGATTTCGCCATGGAAAAGACATAATATATGGTATGGGCGGGAATGATATTATCTACGGTCTTAGTGGTGACGACACCATCTATGGAGGAAGCGGCTCTCTTGTGTTTTCCGAAAACAATACGCTTTATTCACGTTCCTTATCCGGCAACGACATGCTTTTTGGTGGAGATGGAAATGATGTACTCTATGGAGAAGCAGGAAATGATGTCCTCTATGGGGAGAATGGAGATGATTACCTCAATGGGGGCATAGGGTATGATACCCTGATTGGTGGACCTGGCGCTGATAGATTTGTTTTTGGTACAGGTAGAGGTTTTAGCGATCTAGGTGTAGATATTATTCATGATTTTAGTCGTTTAGAAGGGGATAAAATCGTCTTACACAGAAGTGATTTTGCTGCTTTACCAATTTGGACAAATAGTCTAAGTTATTGGGATTTTGCTTATGTTGCTAGCGATCGCTTAGCTGAATTGAGTAATGCTTTAATTACCTACAATAGAACTAATGGGAAATTATTTTACAATCCCAATCGTAATGCTTCTGGCTTTGCTTCTAATTGGGATGATGGTGGTCATTTCGCGACTCTTTTAGGTAACCCTTCTTTAATTGCTTCTGATCTTATAGTTGCACATTAAAATCTACAGAAGTGCGAGCAGCTCGCTTATAACTAGGTAGTGTTAAGGAATTAAATAATTAACATTACCTCTTCTCAGTACGTTAGTAGCATCTTCTGCGTTGAGGGGCTCACTAAAGAGATAGCCTTGCATTTCGTGACATTGCAGTTTACGTAATAATTTTAATTGTTGGATTTTCTCTACTCCTTTAGCAACAACTCTCATGTTAAAACTTTGACCTAGACTGACAATGGCTGAGATAATACTGGTATCTTTGGGGTTATCTTCTAATTCTTTGATGAAGGATGGGTGTACTTTTAAAGTGTGGAAGGGGAATTTTTTTAAGAAGGTGAGGGAGCAATGACTACCACCAAAACCATCGATAGAGATTTGTACTCCCATCTGCAGAATATCGCGCAATACTTTAAAGATTGTCTCGCTATTTTCCACGATCGCTTCTTCGGTGATTTCCAATTCTAACCAGTGTGGCTCTAATTTAGTGCTTTGTAAGATACGAGCAATAGTAGGGGCTAAATTGTTGGTTTGCAGTTGTTTAGAGGAGAGATTGACACTAACTGGAATATTGCTGATACCATTTTGTTGCCAAACATAATTCTGCAAGCAAGCGGCTTTGAGCACCCATTCCCCGATAGGGTTGATTATCTCCATTTCTTCTGCTAGAGCGATTAATGTCGCAGGTGGTACTCTTTGTAGCTCTAGATCTCGCCATCGTAAGAGTGCTTCCATTCCTGTAATCATCCCTGATTGAATATTGACAATGGGTTGATAAGCTAAATATAATCCTTGTGCTGAGATTGCTCCTTGTAGTAAACTTTCTAATCTGACTTGACGATTAGCCCTAGAAGTCATACTAGCGCTATAGAATTGATAGTTATTGCTTCCTGTTTCTTGACTACGTTGTAAAGCGGTTTCTGTATTACGCCAGAGGTTGTCAAAATCTTGGGCGTCGGTGGGATAAATACCTATACCTAGGCTAAAGTTTAGTTTAATTTCTTGGGAATCTTTAACCAGGGGTTGACTATCTTCTCGGGGAACATGGATTGGTTGTCTCAAGTTATCTAGCAATAGTTGAGCTAGTTTGCCGACGTCGTTAAAGTTGTTTATAGTTGGTAATAAAATGGCGAAGTTATCTTCATGACAACGTACAGCGATCGCTCCATATTCCTCACATATTTTTAATCTTTTACCTATTTCAGCCAGACAATTATCTCCTACTGTTTCCCCAAATAGACGATTTATTTCCTCAAAACGCTGTATATCTAATAATATTAAGGCTATTTGACGTTCATATTTTTCGGCGTTAGTAAATATTAATTTCCAATGGTCTGTTATAAAACTCAGATTAAATAATCCTGTTAATTCGTCTCTTTTTTCTTGTTTTAATAATTTTTGGTCTGTGGCTCGATGTACAGCAAAACAGAATATTTCTCTAATTCTTGAGTTGATAAAACTAACGCTTAATCCTACTGTTATGGATGATTTATCTTTACAACAGTGGACTGATTCAACGATTGTATCTTGTTTTTCTATTAAATAGGTTTTGAGGTTTTCCCCATTAATTTCTGTACCAAAAACTACGATATCTTCTAAACTCATTCCTAAAATTTCTTCTAGGGAATAACCTACTAACTCGCAATAACTTTGGTTAGCTTCTAGTATTTTATGAGTTTGAGCATCTACTAGAAATATTCCTTCAAAACTTTGACGCACTACTGTACGATATAATTGTTCGCTTTCTCTTAATGCTGCTTCTACTTGTTTACGTTTAGTAAAGTCAAAGATATAACTTCTGATTAATTTATTTTCCGAGAGATAATGAACGTATTGTTCAAATACTTCTAGACCTATTTTAACTTCTCTAACGAATAAACTACCGTGTTTACTTTGACAATTATTGGTCAAGCCTGATAGTATGGGGTGTTGTGCTCTTAATTGATTAACATCTTTAAATTTTAAACTTGCTGCGGGGTTGAGATAGGTTATTTCTCCAGACCAATTTATCTCTATAATGGGATTGGGGCTTAATTCTGGAAAAGAAGCTAACCTAATCAACTCTCTCTGACTCATTTCTTCTAAATCTTTTTCTGAAGTGAGAGTTGTTTTATAATTTTCTTGATTGATTATGGCTTCTTGTTGTGCTGTTTCGTTGTCTGAATCATCTATTTCTCCTATTTCTTCGTTGTTTTTAAATAAACTAATCACCGAAGGATCTGAGAGAATATAATATAAAGCTTTGGCTTTTTCGCCAAAACGCACTACATCCCCATGTTTAAGGGTGTGAGAGAGACTCGGTTTCCCGTTGACTACGATTCCATTAGTGCTGATATTCCCTCGTAAATCCCCGTCAATGACTTTATAACCAGTTTGTTGATTGGCTGTATCTTCCTCTCGCATCAATGTTGCGTGAAAGCGAGATACTTGGCGATCATAAATGACGATCGCATTACTTGCATCACGCCCTATAGAATAAATAGTCTCTTCTAAAGAGACAATCCTTCTGGATTTTTCATCTTCAATGACGAGAATATGGCGAAAGGGTAAATTATTCATGTGACTGATTTGGTGGCAATACCTATATAAATTGTGTCCTAATTTCCTCAACCGTTAACAGAGTTTAACCTGGAATTAGAGACTCTGGATTAGTCAAAAATTCGTAAATATTTTCGTAACTTACAGCCGGGCTAAATAAGTAGCCTTGCATCTGTTCACAATCGAGGCTTTTTAATAATTTTAACTGTTCTGTGGTCTCTACTCCCTCTACAATAATTTTAAGGTTAAATTCTTTTCCCATGGCTATTGTTGAAGCTACTGCACTTAAACCAGAGGATGCTTCTGTTAATTGTGCCAGAAAAGATTGATGAATTTTGATACTATCTAGGGGAAACTGTCTAAGATAACCTACTGAAGACGACATTGGGTTAAAATCATCTAGAGCTAAAGATAATCCTAAATTACGTAATTCTGCTAGTTTTTGACGGGAGTAGTCTAGATTAGCGATGATTACTTTTTCGGTTAATTCTAGCTCTAAACATTGACTATCTAAACCTATTTTACTGATGATCTCAGCGATTCTGGGTACTAAATCTGGTTGTTGAAATTGTTTAGCTGAGATGTTTACCGCAATGGGAAAGGATTCTAAACCCAATTGTTGCCAATTTCGATTTTGTTGACAAGCTTTTTTGATTACCCATTCTCCTATAGGAATCATTAAACCGACTTCTTCAGCGATTGGTAAGAATCTTTCGGGAGTAATTAAGCCAAATTCTGGATGTTGCCAACGTAATAAGGCTTCTACTGCGGTAATTTTTTTAGTTTTAATATTTACTCTTGGTTGGTAATAGAGTAAGAATTCTTCTTTAGTAATTGCTTCTTCTAATAATGTTTCTAATCTTAGTAATCTATTGATTTCTGTGGTAAGATTAGCTTGATAAAATTGATAGTTATTATTGCCTTTTTGACGAGAGCGATTTAAGGCTATTTGAGCGTGATTAAATAGGGTAGGTTGATCTTGATTTTCAGATATAGATATACCAATTCCCACACTTATATAAATGCGTTGTTTATCTATTTCAAAAGGTGGTCTCAATACGTCTAATAATCTTTGGGCTACTTTGGCGCTATCTTTGATTTGATTAAAATCTACCAACAGTACGTAAAATTGATTATCTTGGGGATGAGCTATACTGTCTCCTGCTCTTAAACAAGAACGCAATCTTTTGGCTATATCTTGTAATAATAATTCGACTTTTTCTACTCCTAATGAAGACTCTATCTGCGCATAGTGATCTATTTCTAGCATCAATAAAGCTGTGAGTTGTTTATTTCTTTTACAATTAGCTAAGGTAGTCGCTAACAATTCATCAAAGAGAGCTTTACTAGCTAGATTAGTAATTTTATGATAGAGAAGATTTCCTTCTGTTACTTCTGTTGAACTATTTACTTTAGTCACTGAACAACAGATTATTTGTCTTTTGCCGAAGTTAGTAAAGCTTAAGTTTGTCTCTAATTTAATAATCTCGTCGTCTTTTTTTCTATGGGGTAATTCTAGCACTCTATCTAGTTTGGTACTAATAGTAGTTCTGACGTCTTGTTTAAGTTCTGAATCTTCTAATACCCAAATATCTTTAAGCTTTAAATTCAAGCTTTCTTCGGGAGTATAACCCAATAATTCACAATAGGAGTTATTAGCTTCTATCAAGGTTTGATGTTCATAATCTATGATACAAATTCCATCAGAACTCTGTTTAACTAACTGGTGATAGATTTTTTTGCTTTCTCTGAGACTTGCTTCGATTCCTTTCCGCTTAGTAAAGTTGAATATATAACTTCTAATTAATTTTTCTTCGGGTAAGTAATGTACATATTGTTCAAAACAATCTGGATCTATTCTTACTTCTCTTACGAATAAACTACCTTGACGTTGTTGAATATTTTCAGTTAATCCAGCTAAAATTGGATGTTTGATTTGGATATTTTCAATATTAGGAAATGTTGCCAAGGCTGTGGGATTAAGATAAGTTATTCTCCCTTGCCAATCAATTTCTATAATCGGATTAGGACTTAATTCAGGAAATGATGCTAGTTTAACTAGGGCATTCTCCCCAATACTAGTTATTTCTTTAACATAAGTTTCTTTGCTACTTTCTCTAATTTGACTTGCTTCTTCTTTTTTGGTTGTTTTATGATTATAGTCTCCCGCTTGAATCATTAAAAATTCTGACAGATTATTGGTGATATAATAGGTTAATTTAACATCTGCCATAATAATCACATCATCATGTTTTAAGCTTTGTACTAAGCTTCTTTTATCATTAACAAATACACCATTTTTACTTCTTTCTCCCTCTAGATTTCCATCAATAATCCAAAAAGAGTAACAATTGTTACTTTGGTCTGTTCTTCGCAATAAGGTAGCGTGATGACGAGATACTTTTTTAGAAAATAAAACTACGGAGTTACTAGCATCTCTCCCAAAGGAATAGGCTGCTTCTTCTAATAAGATAGTTTTACGTGATGTGGGTTCTTCTATTACTAAAACATGAGATTGTGTATCAGAGATATTATCCATTTGTGTCTATTGTTTTGTTAATTCTAAACCTTTTACCAACAAGTCTGTTACTTCTATTATACTCAGAGGATGACTAAATAGGTTTCCCTGCATTTCCTGACAATCTAGTTGACGTAGTATCGCTAATTGTTCTGGTTTTTCTATCCCTTGAGCTACTACGTTCATGTTAAAGCTATTACCTAAAGTAATCATAGCTGCAATTATACCTGATTCCTGGGGATTATCTGGTAACTCTTGAATCAAAGATTGATCAATTTTGAGAGTATGAAACAAAAATTTACGCAAATATCTAATAAAATGATAACTTGTGCCAAAATCATCCACACAGATACGAATTCCAATCTCTATAAGTTTATTGAGGATTTCACTAGACATATCGATATCTTTGAGGAGTATTTGTTCGTTAACCTCTAATTCCAGCAGATTAGCAGCTAATTTAGTCTGTTGAAGGATTTCTTGGACTTTTTCTACTAAATTTGACTGACGTAGTTGTCGCGAAGATAGGGAAAGAGAAACAGGAATTAAAGGTAACCCCCGAAGTTGCCATTGCTGACTCTGTTTACAAGCGGTTTCAATTAACCAGTCTCGTAAAGGGATAATTTGCTCTGTTTCTTCTAAATGGGGGAGAAATGGTTGTAAAGATACTAAACCTTGTTCTGGATGTTGCCATAATACCTCTGCTTCAATAGCTGTAATGCTATTGGTTTTGATATTAACTCTGGGTTGATAGTAGAGAGACAATTGTTGATTGTTTAAAGCTTGAGCGATTTGATTTTCTAAAGCTAGTAATGCGGAGATTTCCGAACTCATGATGCTTGTATAACATCTATAGTTGTTTCTTCCTTCGTTTTTAGCTCGATATAAAGCTATGTCAGCGTTTTTAACCAGATTTTCTCCATCTTCTCCATCTTCGGGATAGAGTGCAATACCAATACTACTTTTAACATAGAGTAAATGCTTTGATAAGTTAAAAGGTTGTTCTAGGGATTTGAGGATTCTTTGGGCTAAGTTAATTACGTCTTCTCTCTGATTAATATTAGAAATTAGAATCGTAAATTCATCTCCTCCCCAACGACTAATTATATCATTAGAACGTACACAAGATTTGAGTCGCTCTGCAAAAGCTTTAAGTAACTCATCTCCTATTGTGTGTCCTAATGTATCGTTAATATTCTTAAAATGGTCTATATCTAAAAACATTACCGCGATGGAGCTATTATTGGTTTGAGCATTACTTAAAATAGAATTAAGTTGCACTTCAAAGAATTTACGATTAGCTAATCCTGTTAAGTCATCGTGAAAAGCTTGATATGCTAATAGTTGTTCGTTGCGTTTTCTTTGGGTTATATCTCTGACTGTACAACAAAAAATTTGTTGATTTTGATAGTAAATTAAACTGATACTCATTTCTACTTCTATCAAGCAACCATCCTGACGACGATGTATTACTTCTCCCCAAAAATCCAGATTATTATTAATAACTTCTTGCAATTTTTCTGAGAAAGTCTGGGGATATTCAATAATATCGACAAAATTAATTAATTGTATTTGAGTTAGATCATATCCTAATAATTGACAATAAGCACTATTAGCTTCGATGATTTTTCCTGTAGCTACATCTACTAAACAAATCCCCTCAGCTACTTGTCTGACAACTGCTCTATAACGAGCTTCACTAGCTTGTAAGGCTTCTTCTGTTTGACGACGTTCGGTTACATCAAATAAATATACTCTGATTAGTTTTTTTTCTGCTAAATAGTGGATATATTGATCATAATATCTATTTTCCACCTGAATCTCTTTTCTAATTAATCCTCCTTGTTTACTTTGGGTTTCTTTAATTAATCCATCTAAAATTTTCTTAATATTTTTTAATTGAAATCTAGCTGCTGAATTAATATAGGTAATTTCTCCTTGATAGTTAACTTCAATAATGGGATTTGGACTAAGTTCGGGAAAAGATGCTAATCTGAGTAAGTCTTCTTGACTAATTTCTTGAAAGTTGCTTAAATATTCTTGAGAGGGTAGAGTGGTTTTAGCATAAGTTTCGGGGTTA
>RECR01000074.1 GCA_007693955.1 Gloeocapsa sp. DLM2.Bin57 | reverse complement strand
TCTTTGGCTTTATACTTCTTTTATATTTTATCTATGGGGCTGCTGAATGTGGGTTTAAGAAAAGATTGCTAGCAGGAATGGGTGCTGTACAGTTTTCTTCTGAAATCGCCCAAAAATTACCTTCAAGTCAAAAGAATAACTTTGATAATACCGATGAGCTTCGACAACAAGCTAAGGCGCTCGCTAATCAAGTTCAATCTCTTCAACAACTTGAACAACTCAATCCCCAAGAAGAGCAACTGTTATCCGACCTCAAATCGGAACTAGCTGAAATTAACAAACTTGGTAAAAAAGCTTTAGCTAAAGCACAGAGATTCGCTTCATCTATTGAAACAATTTTACCCGAAGCAATTTATTCTGCTAGCCAAACAGCAAAACAAGCCATATCAAACATAGGTGAAACTCTCAATAGTTTCGGTTGGGGGAGTGAAACTGGTCAACTAACACAAGCTGGTTCTTTTGAAGATAAAATCAAATTGGCTCAAGAATTATCGAATAATGCAAAGTTGGTTAGAATTGCGTTGATAGCAGGACGAATGAAACAGTTAGCTGCCAAAAAACAAAGAACTAAAACCAATAACGTTCCTCAAGAGCCTTATACAGTTGAAATGGGTAATAACCTCAACAGAGTTCTACCAAGTGAGCTAATTAACCTAGCAATTCCTGAACTAAGACCCTTGTTCTGCAAAAGTTATTCTGAAAATTCTCTCTTACAGTATAGACTCAGAGGCTTTGATACCACCGTTCGAGGACCAATAGTTATCTGTCTTGATTCCAGTGGTTCTATGGAAGGGGATAAGGAAGAATGGAGTAAAGGAGTGGCAATCGCTCTTCTTCATGTTGCTAACTCTCAAAAAAGAGATTGTTGTATCTTGCATTTTGATAAAGAGGTACGGAGAATAGACGATTTTTCTAAAGGACAAATAGACACACTGAAACTGAAAAATTCCATGTTGAGCTTTTACCGTGGTGGTACATCTTGGCAAAAACCTTTAGATTCAGCGATGGAAGTAATTGAATCATCTCAATATTCTCAAGCAGATATTATCCTTATTACAGATGGAGAATGTGCTGTTGAATCTGAATGGTTAGAACAGTTTCTGGAGAAAAAGAAAGAGAAAAAAGTTAATCTATTTGCAGTTTTACTTGGCTGTACTGAATCTACTGAACTTCAAAAAATTGCTAATCAAACTATCGTCTTGAATTCCAGTTCCCACAACGAACTGATGCAATTATCTGAGAAGGCAAAAATTGAAGAAATTTTCACAATTTGATTCCCGCTAAGTTTGGATGTGACCAAATTGGTCACATTTTTTTAAATATTAATTTTTCGCTTATCATATCTAGTGGGCACTGGCGTTCGCCTAGCCCTTGCTTTGCAAGATCGCATTCGCTGTACGCCAATTCATCCATTTTTTGATTCTTTTTAAAATGAAATAACCCTCTCTTAATTCTGATACAATTTAAGCAGAAAAAATTTTTTTAGATAATGACAGATATAAAAATACAACTTTCTGAAGAATTAGCTACTATTCAATGGAAGGACATCATTCCCCATGCTCAACGAGATGTAGTTATTGTAGTTAATCCCAACCTCGATTTGCTAGATGTAGGTGAAGCCATAGCCTTAAACAATACTAATAAGATTCAAGATTGGATCTGCGAAAGTCTAATTACTAAACCATTGTCAGAGCAATTAAGTCAATGGAATCAAAATCCTAACAAAGAATTCAATGCTTTAATTGTACAGCCCTTTGTTTTAGTGCAATCGTTTGGTTAAAGTCAAGTTTCCTAAGCATTTTGCTTGAAGCATCAAATTCTTCTGCTATAAATCGCTATCGCTCTTTTATTGATGATTAAAAATCAAATAATGGAGTCTCAAAGAAAATGACTGAAATCAAAGTATTTGGCATCAGACCAAAAGATTCTATCTTTCTACCACAAGTTCCTTTCAACCTTCGCAACGACTGTAAAGTTGGGCAATGGAAAGTGGGAGAAGAAGACTTTCGTGGTAATCAGATTGAAATCTCTATTCTTAAAGTTGCCCAGATGTTTGGTTCTTTAGGTCAAACTAAGAATACTTCCTGGTTACAAATTTGGTTTGTCCCTGCTCCTAATTCTGATAACTTGCCTAATAATACCGTCTGTCTAACCTATCTCAAAAAGCGTAGTATTGAGCAGTTTTCTCAAACAATCACAGAATTGATGCAAAACGGAGAACCTGCTTTGGGTATATTTCAAGGTAGCTTTCAGAAACATTCTGGAGATTACGGAGTATATTTCTCAGTTAAATGGGATTGGCGCACTCGACAAACACCTGCTGAAAATAAACAACTTGAGCAAATTGCTGAATTCTTAGCGACTCAACCTAAACTTGTTGACCTTGCTGTGGATTTAATTCCAATTGATGGATTATCTTCCGAAGAGATTCAACTTCTGATGGCTTCTGCTAAATCTCAGGACTTTGAATCGCCAAAAACAGACAATAACGGGAAGCGTTAAGTAATTAATAATATTTCATTTATTGAGAGAAGACTATTATGTCTTCTCTTTTTTTTTCATAGTGGAATCGCCTCAGTTAAAATTTGCTGGCGAATTAAATCACTTAGTCCTTTTTCAGTAACAATATCTACTTTACGCTCTAATAAATCTTCTAAATCTACCAATAATCCTCCTGGAAACCAGGGTGAGATTTTATCTAAATCATCATCAATCAAAAAGTCAAAATCACTATTTTCATTATCTTCGCCTCTTGCGACAGAACCAAAAATACGAATATTATACGCTCCATGTCTCGCTGCAATTTCAATAATATCTTTTCGTTTCTCTTCTAATAATTGCTTTAAATTCATAGTATTTACTGCAATTTACTTTATAGTTTTGGACGAAATTAAAGCTTGACTAGTAGAAATAAATCTAGAAATCATCGCATTTAGCCAGTTTAATCACGTTTCTTCAGACAATAATTCTTCAATGTCTCGCAATAAAGACTGAACTCGCTCCCATTTATGGGGAGCTGTTTCCCACAACTTTGCCGATTTTATGCGCTTAACTGTCAAGTCTATTGTTTTTTGAGGTGTGTTTTTTGGCTCAGACGATTGTAATGCTTTGATACGTTCCTTAATCTGAGTTAAGGATAAGTTAGAGGAAATCGCTTCATTTAAAAGTTCTTTGCGTAGTGATTCACCCTTAACCTTAGCAATAGCTTTAGCTTTAGTATAAGCTATTGAACCTTGTTTTATAGCATCTAAAATGTCCTCTGGTAGATTAAGCAAAGGAAGACGATTAGAAATAAAAGATAAACAATTTTGCCCTAATCCCTGAAAAAGAGATTGAATTTGCTCTTCCTTTTCACTACCCATAACGTTATGGGTAGTTTTCCCCTTGTATTCATTTTCTAAGCGATAAAGTAAAGAAACAACTTCATCACGTTCTAATTCTAACTCAATTTCAAGTAAAGTTAGAATTGCCTCAGTCTCTTCAACAGGATTAAGATCTTCTCTAGCGAGATTTTCTACTAAAGAAAGTGCTAAAGCATTCTCATCGCTCAACTCGCGAATAACAACTGGTATAGCAGGAAGATTTAAAGCTTTAGCCGCTCGATAACGTCTTTCTCCTGCTACTAATTCATATTTATCAGGTTTTCCTGGAATCGGACGTACTAACAAGGGTTCAAGAATACCATATTGACGAACTGAATCTATTAATTGCTTTAATTTATCGGGGTCGAAATAACGACGCGCTTGAGTTTCTGGAACAACAATTGAATCTAAATTTAAAGATGATTCTGGTTCTACTGGTAACTCTGCTAAAAAATTTTGCACAGTTCGTCTTTTATTCAAGGTACTTTAATGCCTCCTGAAATAGAGCTTCGTAATCTTGACGAGCTGATTTAGCTGCTGAACCGGATAAGTGAAATACTGTGGCTTGTTGGATAGGAGCATCTGAAATACACTGTCTTTGATAGATGATAGCATTTAGTAAAGGAAATCGAGCATCACTTTTGAGGGCTTGTTGAGCTTCTTTGAGTAAAAGAGTTCCCTTTATAGCGCGACTAAGAAATAAACCAACCTTTGGTTGACCTCCACGTACTTTTTGTCGTTGACGAATTACTTGTAAGATTTTACTACTGCTGCTTAAGTCTAATCCTGATGGTTGGCAAGGAACAAGTGTCAAGTCTGAAATATCCAAAATTGTTTTAGTAACTTCACTAAGACTACCTGGACCATCAACCACCACCACATCATATTTTTGTCCTGCTGTTTCAATGGCTTCAAATAAATCTTCAGGGTCTAATATAGCTTGATAGGGAATTTTTTCCGATTCTAGACTAGAGAGCCAACCGGAACTTGATTGTTGAGAATCGGCATCAATTAAAGTTACTGAACAGTCTCTAGCTAGCCAAGAAACTAAATGAACTGCTGTGGTACTTTTACCACAGCCACCTTTTTGATTTACAATACTAATAATGCTCACGTTTTTTTCAACTAGTCTTTATAATAATTTTATTCTAGTTTTACCCATAACGTTATGGGTAAAAGCTTAACTCACTGGGACGCCAATTTCCACCACGATTCTAACCGGGCTGATTTTTTTTTGTTTCCAAGTCTTTTTTAGTCAATAAGCTTAGCTATCGCTGAAATCAAGGAGATTTCTACAATTAGATAGCTATGCAGAACAATTGGAAGCCTTGGCAAAAACCTCAAAACTGCCAAGAATTAATCGAGTGTCTTGATTTACTACCCTCTAATTGGAGTTTAACACCTCTGAGAGAAAAACGAGCTTTTCGAGAAGGCTGGCAGAACGAACCAATACTTTCTCGTGATTATCTTAGCAAACTAATCGCCTCGGGAGAAACCAAAGTTTCTCAAAATGGTCATAGTTGGCAAGCTTATGTCAGTGGTTACGGGTTAAGAACTGGTGTGGCTAGCCGGGGGTTGTTGGCGATAGATTTTGATGGTGTTAGTTCGCAGAAAATATTTACCGCTCTTTTAGGTGGTGATATTGAGATTAATACTGTGGGTTGGACGAGTGGGAAAACAGGACGATTTCAGCTTCTTTTTCAAGTGCCTCAAGAATTTCAGCATATTTTGGTTAACTTCAATAGACTAGTTTTGACCAATTATGCTGATGTTTCTTGTCAGTCAGGGGATTTACTTGAATTCAGATACAATAAATGTCAATCAGCTTTACCTCCTAGTTTACATCCGGAAACTGGAAATTATCGTTGGTTGAATGCTCCTTGGAATAGACCTGTTGCCATTTTACCAGAGGCGATAAAAGAATTTCTAGAGAAACGGCAGTATCGAAAAATTAGCTCAAAACCTAATCCTAATAAGGTTTATCACAGTGATGAGCAAAAACTTGTCTCAGCACTCTACAGAATTGACCCTGATTGTCCCTATGATGTTTGGTTAAAAATAGGCATGGCTCTTTATTCAGAGGGCGAGCGCTATTTTGACTTGTGGGATGAATGGTCAAGCCGCGGCTTAAAATATACACCTTTTGAGTGCCAAAGGAAATGGAGAAGTTTTAGAAATACTTCGGTAACTATCGCATCGGTCTATTATCTAGCACAAAACTATGCCAAATAAACAGATTGTTCTGATAGCGAGCTTACAAATATCTGAAATCATCGCTCTGACAAGCCAAAAACTCGGAATTTCCCCCTGAGTATTGGTAAGTCGATGTTGCAGACATCCGCTACGCGGTGCGCGCAAAGCGCACCCTTCAAACGTAAACGCTTCCGCACTACCTTTTAGGCAGAGTGCGAATGAGTGTTCTGTTTATCTTATCTCGTAGTGTGTGTACATTGTCCGTCAAAAACTTTTAAATTAGAAATAACGAAAATAAATACAAAAAATTCTTATTATGTCAGAAAACTTTTCTCCTAAAGAACCCTTATCAAGTAGCGCGTCTACAACTAAAAATAGCCGTATAGATTTGAGAGTGACTCCTGAACAAAAGGAACTGCTGGAAAAAGCCGCGAATCTAAGGGGAATATCCTTGAGTGCTTATACTCTTCTTCATCTGTTGCCTATTGCCAAACAAGAAATAGAAGCTATTGAAAAATTAGTTCTTTCAGACAGAGATAGAGATTTATTTATGTCCACCATTGAAAATCCTCCAGAACTTCAAGGAAAACTCAAAACAGCTATCAAGAAATATAATTCTAAATATGGAAAGTGAGTCTGAAAAAAGATGGAACTTTTTCCCTATTCAGAAAGAATATCAAAGAGGGCATTTTGATTGTGGTTATCCCATATTAAATGACTATCTTAAAAAATATGCTAGGCAAAATCATGAAAAAGGTATTGCTAAAACCTTTGTGGCTATTTCTGAATCTCATCCTCTAAGAATAGATGGTTATTATACAGTTAGTGCGAGTGTAATAGAGTTTAAATCTTTACCAGAGGCATATCAAAAGAAAATTCCTAATTATCCGATTCCAGTAATATTAATTGGCAAATTAGCTGTAGATAATTCAGTCAAAGGACAAGGGTTGGGAAGTGAATTATTGATAAATGCACTCTTGAGAGCTGTAAAAGCTTCTCAGGAAATTGGTATTTTTGCCGTTAGAGTTGATGCAATAGATTTAACAGCCAAAGAATTTTATTTAAAATATGAATTTATTCCCTTTCAAGATTTACCTCTTTCATTATTTCTGCCTATTACAACCATCACTAAAGAATTTTGTTAAATTAATTGTTTCCCTAATCTTTATGTAATATACAAAAAATATTATCAAGTTGACTTGTGTTATTAGCCTTAGAGTCACTTTAAAAGAAACGATAAAGGACGACTCATATTAGCAGCAAATCCCAAAATGCCTTGAGCGCGGTGTTCGTAGAGCAATTCTCCTTGAGCATTGAATAGAAAAGTCCCTCCTCGCTGCGTCAGATAAGCTCCATTTGGAACATAGATTTTCCAATGACTCAGTACTTCTGTCATATTTCGCGATCGCAAAGTAGCCAATTCAAAGGGGCGTTGAAATCCACTACCACCAGCCAGTTTGAAGAATGAACCTTTGAAAGGAGGTAACGGTTTGGCATGGATAACCTCATCATCCTCAATTAACTGGGGAGCTTGACTATCACCCCAATAACCCCGAAAGACTTCAGCTAGAGTCCCAGGGCTGCCAATTCCCGCACACATCAGCATCAAGTTGAACCAAGCATTTTGCACGGGCGAAAGCCCCGGCACTTTCAATGAGAGACCCCGATAAAGATTGAGTGAACCGTGCAGTTCCGCTCCAGGGACGACAAACAGGCAATCTGCCGGAAATTGAGTGTATTCGCAGAATCTCTGTCCTGAGGCGCGATCGCCAATGCCCACAGCTCGGATTGCCACTCCCTCCTCAATAAGCCGCTTGGACTCCCGTTGCAGCCACCATGCAAATTCGAGACTATCGAAATCTCCAAATTGTGGCAAAATCAGCACCAGCAACCGAGTTGCTGATTCACAACCACTGAAAATAGAGATCATTACTCCATCGCTCACTCGCTGAGGCTCGATTTGCTTCAATATGGCATAACAATTCAGAGGATGGCTCTGATGAGACTGAAGTGATATCATATTTGCAAAAAACTCCTTACAATCAAGCAATTGTACTTACCTATCATTTAGCCTAGCAAAATAAATCGCTGCAATGATGTCATCGCGTTGACACTCCCCACGGGGGATTCTTGACTAAGCCCACAAAGGTACTCTTAAAAGCAGTGAATCCAATTGATAAGGCGATCGCTGCCAAGGAAGGTATGTGAAGTGGATTTGGTATTATTAGTAGGTTTGAGAAAGCGAGGAGTCCACTTGTCTATTTCAGGTTTGATTGGCAATAATTTATTAGACTAGAGAATGATATTGATTGGGTAGCAGGAGGTCAGTTTTATGTCATGGGTTAAAGGAATCAAAAAGGGTCAAACCATTGAATTGTTAACAGAAATCGATGTTCCTGATGGTCAAGAGGTTTTGATTAATATTCAAGGAGTTGATACTTTTGAGTTAGGAAGAATGCGTCCATCGGGGTTATGTGAGGAAGAATTTGTTGTTCCTGATGATTTTGACGATCCTTTACCAGAAGACGTGTTACAAAGCTTTGAGGGAGCATGAAATTACTGTTAGATACCCATATTTTTCTCTGGTTCATTAATAACAGTCAACGATTACCAACTCAATGGCGGACTGTCATTCGGATTTGTGATAATGAAGTATATTTAAGTGTAGTTTCTCTTTGGGAGGTAATTCTTAAATATCAGTTAGGGAAAATCAATTTTCCTGAATCTCCTGATATTTATCTTCCTAGACAAAGAAAACTTCATTTTATTAATCATCTTGATTTGTCTGAAAAAAGTGTCACTCAATTGATTAAATTACCGTTATTACATCGAGATCCTTTTGATAGAATGTTAATGGCTCAAGCAATTAGCCATAGTTTAACTTTTATGACGGTTGATTCTGCCATTCCTGCTTATTCTGTTGAGGGATTATCAATATTCAAGGACTAAAAAACTTTTAACCAGGAACTGGTTGCGGGTTTTGGGTAAAAAAGTTAGCGGTTTAAGTTTGTTTGCGCCAATCTTTGATATTCCATGAGTTTCCATAGTTGCTTGTTGTACTAAAATCAGTGTGTCAATAATCTTGTGTTATTCGTTAGCACTTGCCAAAGGAGACTCAAGGCTAAGACCTTGGTAATGTAGCAGTCGACCAATCCGGGCTATTTAGTCTAAACTCCAGAATGTAATCATTGTGGGGCAAAAACCAGGGCGAAATTACCAGAAAATATCCCCGAAAGTGGCTATGGAGTGACAGTGGTAGCTTTGGTGTCGTTGATGAGTGGGGTTTATCGTCATTCTCACCGCATGGTAGTTAGTGCTATGTCCGACTTTTTTGGGGTAAAAATGTCATTGGGGACAGTAAATCGCCTGAGAAAAGAAGCCAGTATAGCATTATCAGTAGCGGTGGAAGAAGCAAAAACCTATATTCAATCTGCCCCGATGGTAAATGCCGATGAAACAGGGTTTTCACAAGGTAATACGGATGGGAAAAATCCTCTGAAAAAAAAGGCGTGGTTATGGGTTGCGGTAACTCCTCTAATTACCTATTTTCAAGTGACTTTATCCCGTTGTACCAGTGCAGCAATTAATTTGTTGGGAGAAAATTTTGAGGGTATATTGGGGAGCGCCCTCGCCTTTGGCGAGATCTCTTCGAGATCGTTTAGCCTGCATTATTCATGAAGAAAAAAACAAAACCCAAAAAATCAGAAATTAGCCTCAAAATCGATTTTCTCTTAAATGGATTTAAAGAGAGTAAGTAATCTTACTGATTAATCTTTCAAAAACTAGCTATAAAAGCAGAAAAAAGACTCAATTAAGGTTGTATAGACATACCAATCCTATCAGAGGTAGATGTTAGCAAAAAATTAATTGTTGACCAGAAGTTAATCGTTCTACTATTACTTGAATATCATCGGCTAAAGGACAATGAGCCGCTAATTCTACTAGAATTCGTCTAAGGGAAACACTAACTTTTGCGGCAATTTTAACGATGGTTTCCCGTAAACGAGAAACTTGAGCAATTGCCAATCTTGTTCCCTGTGCAGATGCTCGAATTTCAAGCATTAAAATATAAGCTGCTTGGCAAAGAAATAAGCGAAATTGATTGACAATAAATTTACGACAACTGAGACGATCCCCGTTCAGTCCAAGTTTTAATTCTTTGATTCGATGCTCGGAAGTTGCTCCCCTTTGAACATAAAAATTATCGTAAAGTTCTTGTGCCTCTGTCTCTAAATTAGTCACCAAAAATCGAGGATTTGCACCTTTTTCTAACCATTCTGCTTTCATGACAATTCGGCGAGGTTTTTCCCAAGTCTTAGCGGCATAATAAACATCATCAAATAAACGAGCTTTTTGGAGAGTGCGAAAATATTCTAATCTCGCTTGGTCAAGAAGGTAATTAATTTTCCGTTTCAAAACAGCATTATTACTAAAGCCAAAAACATATTTTACCTCTTTTCGTTCGCAAAGATTTATGATTTCAGGTAAAGAAAATCCTCCATCTCCCCGCCAGATGATTTTGACATCAGGCCAAGCCTTTCTTAAACGCCAAAATAACCATCTTAATAATCCTAAAATTCCTTTCCCTGCGTGAGAATTTCCCGCTCTTAGTTGTAGAATTAAGGGATAACCACTTTTCGCCTCATTAATTAATACAGGAAAGTAAATTTGATGCCCATAGTAACCATGAAATAAGCTCAATTGTTGGTGTCCATGAGTAAAAGCATCAAAGCCATCTATATCTAAAACTATTTGTTGTGGAGCTTCAGGATGATTTTCAATGAATTTATCGATAAAAAAACGACGTATAGCTTTAATTTCTTGTTTAGTTATTTGATTCTCTAACCTACTAATCGTCGGTTGACTTGCTAATAATTCTGCTCCTATTCTGGGGATTTTATCACAGATAATCTTGAAAATTGGGTCATGACGCAAGTAATTACTATCATTAGTATCTTCGTATCCTGCTGCTATTTGATAGATTCTTTGACTTACTAACTGAAATAGAGGATGTTTAACTTTATGCTGTTCTCTATTGTCTTCTAAACAATCGGCTATCCCTTCACACACTTTGAGATTTTTTTCTGCTTGCTTAACTAGCAACAATCCCGCATCTGAACTTAAATCTAGTCCAGAAAACTTAACTTCTAAAGCTTTCTGGGCAGCAAAATTTAAGGGGAGATTGGCCGCAAACTTTTTCATGAAAAACGGGACTAATTACCTTACTTTATTTCTTTATTTATTATAGGCTAAAATAGATCTTTTTATCATAAATTTTTCAACTGAGCATTAACAGATTCAATTAACGCTCTTCTTCTTAAATTCATTTTATTTGATAACAACATCAGCTTATTTTTCATATTCTTTTGTTAGTCATTCTATCATTATCGCTTTTCTACTGCTAGCGGTCTGCCGAAGGCAGCGCTACGCGAACGCTTTTCTACTGCTAGCGATCGCTTTTCTACTGCTAGCGATCGCCTTTCTACTGCTAGCGATCGCCTTTCTACTGCTAGCGATGACATCGAACTCACGTTATTTTAGATAATTAAACAATCATGAGTTAGTAATAGATAGAGATCACACACTGTTGTGGGACTCAAATCGCTATGTTTGCTACTGCATAGGGCTTTCAAGCTTTTTCTTGATTCTCTCATGAATAATGCAGGTTAGGTAGTTACAACTGGGTGGATGTGAAGCGAAGACAGTTATGTTGGGCGCATCTAAAGCGGGAGTTTCAGAAAATAGCCGAGCGTAGTGGTGCATCACGACAAGTTGGTAGGGATTTGATAGCGCAAGAAAAAAAGTTGTTCAGGTTGTGGCTAAGAGTCAGAGATGGAACGTTGAGTAGAAAGGAGTTTCAATTATTAGTATCACCCATTAAAAGTCGTGTTCAAAAACTATTGGCAGAAACCGCCGCATTTGAGATTGGTTCAAGGGAAAATACACCTTGGGCGAAAACGGTGCGTACTTGCCGACAATTGTTGAAGGTGGAAACAGCCTTGTGGTTATTTGTGGAAGTAGAAGATGTGGAACCGACTAATAATTCGGCGGAAAGAGCGATTCGCCCTGCTGTATTGTGGAAAAAGAACAGTTTTGGTTCTCAAAGTGAGAATGGCAGTATATTCGTGGCGAGAATGCTGACGGTGGTAAGTAGTTTGCGATCTCAAAATCGTAGTGTTTTGGATTTTATCCGAGAAACCATCACGGCACATCGACAAGGATTTTCAACACCATCTTTAGTTCCAACAGCGATCTACTTTGAAGAGCGAGAAGATGCGAGCGTTACTTCCAATCTTGAAAGAAAAGATGAGTCTACGCCTTTAGTTGCCTAACCCTCTGAACGCTTACGATTTATGTTTAGCGTTTGAGACTTAACTTAAAATTTTAGAATCTGGGTTAATGTGGGAAAGTCAAAAACAATAATGTTAAATGCTGTTCAGAGTTTTTGGCGCAGCCTGATGATGGTTATGCAAGCAGCACAGAGAGATTTACAAAATTTAATTATTCTCAGTTTAATTGGGGGAGTAGATCCCCCAATATCACTTTTTCTCAACAAATTGATTATTGATGAAGTATCTTGCTTATTAGGACAGAAAATAACTACTAGTGCAGTGGCAGTACTAATGCAAGAATCTGTTTTACGATGGAGTATAGCGGGATTAATTTTTTTAGGTTTAGTAAAAGATTCTATTAATACCCTCAATGCCTTAACTATTGGTTCATTACGTGATCGCGTGCAAGGTTTTGTACAAGAGAAAGTATTAGAAAAGGTTGCTAATTTTGAGGATATTGCTTTATTTGAAAATCCTGAACTATTAAACAAAGTTCAATTAACTGAAACAGGTATACAGCGTCTTAGTCACCTATCTTTTATTCTCATTACCACCCTCAATGGATTTTTTAGTTTTATCCCTGCTATTTTACTGTCTGCTTCTATTAGTTGGTGGATCCCAGTAGTCTTATTTATTTTCTCTACACCCTCAGTTTATGTAGAACTCAAGTACCAAAAGCAAAGCTGGAAAGTAGAAAAAACCCAAGCTAGCGTAGTGCGCCAAATGAATATTTATAAGGAGGTTTTAACCAGCCCCGTCTACGCTAAAGAGTTACGTTTATTTAGTCTGCAAGGATTATTTTTAGAGCGTTGGCACAGTCTTTTTAGAAATATGTTGAACGCAATGCTAAAAATACGTTCTCAAGGCTCAATAGAGATTATAATTTGGTCAATGTTAAGTGGTTTGGGTACAGCACTTCCCTATGGTTATGTTATTTTGGGGGCGATTGGTGGTAAATATACTTTAGGGGATTTAGCACTTTTTGCAGGTTTAATCCTACAAGTACGCCAGAGTTTATACTTACTGATTAATAGTGGGGCTGATTTTTATAATGTTGCCCTAGCTACAAGTCCTATTTTTGAGATATTAGCCTTAAAACCCCAAATAAAATTATTATTACCCGCTTCTAATCCTATTTCACCCCAACCAGGTCTAACTATTTGTGGCGGACTGCAAACATCGAGCACTGGGACTGCAATCATAACCACTTTGGGAC
>RECR01000073.1 GCA_007693955.1 Gloeocapsa sp. DLM2.Bin57 | reverse complement strand
TGGCTAGTTGTGGTGGTGTTACTATTTCAACCCTTAAAACTTATATACAGAATCAAGATGAAATCAAATAAGGACGCGATTCATCTCACGCTTATTTGAGAAAATAAAGCTTGAGGCTTCTCGCGGTTAAGCTAAAACTTTAGTAATGAATCCAGCATTTTCAAAGCCAAGAGCCATTCCCCCACAACCAGAAAATAATTATATTACTGTATGATTAGTTTTTTGTCCTGTCATCATAAATACTTTTATTGATTAATTTTTTTTAAATAATAACAGAAATATTTTGCTCTTACTATTTAGATAAAATCGTCAAGTAACATTTTCTTAAGTTAGTCTAGCAGAAAAAGTCATCGGCAAAATAGGTAAAGACTTAAATCTGTTGGTAGGATTAACCAATACCGAGACAGAGACAGAGGTTGATTCGATGGTGCGTAAATGTTTAGACTTGCGTCTTTTTCTAGCTATCTCGGCATTATAGATTTATGACTAAGTTCATGCTCAAACTGCGTCAAAGTGGTTTAAAAGTAGAAAGGAATTTGGGGCAATCATGCAGGTTAGTATTGAAAATGACGGTCTGGTAACTCTGATTATGTCAAAATAGAACCTATCTATTTAGCAAAAGCATTGCCAAAAAACGATGATTGTGGCAAAATTATAAGGTTTTAAAGAGTAAATAGTAAGAGCAAATGGGCAAAGACTCATAGCTGACAAAATTGTTCTCCCTAGATCTGTAAATATAATTATGGTAGAGTTAACGAGAGAGTTAGAACCTATAAAAAAAGAACAAGAAACCCAAACCGCTGTTTTAGTAATCGGGGGTGCTGAAGATAAAGTACATGGTAAAGAAATCCTGCGTCATTTCTGGTTACGTTCGGGTGGGGTCAAGGCTAAAATAGCAATTATTCCTTCAGCCTCGCGAGAGCCTGCCTTAATCGGCGAGCGCTACGTAAGTATTTTTACAGAAATGGGAACGCAAGAACTCAAAGTGCTAGATATACGCGATCGCGCTCAAGGAGAAGATCCCGACTATCAAAAGTACATAGAAGAATGTACAGGAGTCTTTCTCACAGGAGGTGACCAACTCAGACTCTGCGGGTTATTAGCAGATACCCCTTTAATGGAAAGATTGCGCCAAAGAGTACAATTAAAAGAGATTACCCTAGCCGGGACAAGTGCAGGGGCTGCGGTGATGGGACATCATATGATCGCAGGGGGAAGCAGTGGAGAATCACCCAACCGCGCTTTAGTAGATATGGCGATTGGCTTAGGTATCATACCAGAAGTTATTGTCGATCAACACTTTCATAACCGCAATCGCATGGCCAGATTATTGAGTGCGATTTCCAATCACCCCGAAAGACTAGGAATAGGAATAGACGAGGATACCTGTGCAGTATTTGGTCAAGATGGAACAATGACAATAATTGGTAAAGGTACAGTAATGATCATCGATGCCCGAGATATGTCCTATACTAATCAAAATCAGATAGAAGCAACAGATCCCTTGAGTATCCATAACCTCAAACTACATATTCTCTCTCACAGCGATCGCTATAACATTCGTACCCACCAAACCTTACCCAAGGCTTAATCAGAAAAAATGTTCACTCTGAACAGTTAGTTAAGACGTGAAAACGAGAAACTATACAATGGCTTACTTTGCTACCTGTGTCTAGCACGAAAAAAGATGAAGATCCTCAAAACCCTAACCCTACGGGGTCCTAACTATTGGAGCATTAGACGTCATAAACTGATAGTTATGCGTCTAGATTTAGAAGACCTAACAGAAACGTTCACTAATCAGATTCCTGGCTTTTATGAAGCCTTAACCCAAATTATGCCCACTCTAGAAGAACATTATTGTTCTCCTGGCCAAAGAGGGGGTTTCTTCCAACGTCTGAGGGAAGGAACTCTCATGGGGCACGTAATCGAGCATGTAGCATTAGAATTACAAGAGCTAGCGGGAATGCCGGTAGGGTTTGGACGTACCAGAGAAACAACCACCCAGGGAGTGTATAACGTTGTCTTTGAATACCAAGACGAACAAGCAGGACGCTACGCAGGTAGAGCAGCAGTAAGACTGTGTAAAGCGATCGTCGAAACAGGGACTTATCCCAGAGAAGAACTGCAACAGGATTTAGAAGATCTTAGGGATTTATACGCTAATTCAGCCTTAGGACCGAGTACAGACTCCATAGTCAAAGAAGCAGAAGCCAGAAAAATCCCCTGGTTAGCCTTAAGTGCTCGCTCAATGATTCAAGTCGGTTACGGAGTTTACCAAAAGAGAATCCAAGCAACTTTAACCAATCAAACGGGAATACTAGCAGTAGAGTTAGCTTGCGATAAAGAAGGAACAAAAAGTATCCTCAGAGAAGCAGGAATACCCGTACCCAAAGGTACAGTAATTCGTTATCTCGATGAACTAGCAGAAGCGATCGAAGATTTAGGGGGTTTTCCCATCGTGATTAAACCCCTAGACGGTAACCACGGGAGAGGGATAACCATCAATATTGAGACGATGGAAGCAGCAGAAGAAGCCTATGATTTAGCTAGCAGCGAATCAAAAACTCGCTCAGTGATTGTCGAACATTATTATCAAGGTAGCGATCATCGTGTCTTAGTAATTAACGGCAAAGTTATCGCGGTTTCTGAACGTATTCCAGCCCACGTGATTGGGGATGGTCAATCAACCATAGAACAATTAGTAACTATTACCAATTTAGATCCTAATCGTGGCGATGGACACGACAACGTTTTAACTAAAATTACGATCGATAAAACAGTTCTCGATGTACTCAGAAGACAAAATTACACTCTAGATACTATCCTACCTTCAGGGGAAATAGCCTATCTACGCGCCACAGCCAACCTGAGTACGGGAGGTAGCGCTATAGATCGTACCGACGATATCCACCCCGAGAACGTTTGGATCGCTCAACGAGTCGCTAAAACTATTAATCTAGATATCGCAGGTATTGATATAGTTACCCCCGATATTAGTAAACCCCTACGGGAAGTAGATGGAGTAATCGTTGAAGTTAACGCGGCCCCTGGTTTTAGAATGCACGTAGCCCCTAGTAGTGGACTACCTCGCAACGTAGCCGCAGCTGTATTGGATATGCTCTTTCCCCCAGGTAATCCCACTCGTATTCCTATTCTAGCGGTGACAGGAACTAATGGAAAAACTACTACTACCAGACTCTTAGCCCATATTTACCGTCAAACAGGTAAAATAGTAGGTTATACAACTACAGATGGTATTTACATAGACAATTATGTAGTAGAACAAGGGGATACCACCGGTCCTCAAAGCGCCCAAGTTATCCTGAAAGATCCTACCGTAGAAGTAGCTGTACTAGAAACCGCTAGAGGAGGAATTTTACGATCAGGCATTGCCTTTGATTACTGTGATGTAGGGGTAGTACTAAACGTAGCAGCAGATCACCTCGGGATTGGGGATATCGAAACTATCGAAGATATGGCTAAGGTTAAATCAGTAGTAGCAGAAACTGTTAGTCCTAATGGCTATGTAGTTCTCAACGCCGATGACCCCCTTGTTGCCGCTATGGCGGCTAAGGTACAATGTAAAGTAGTCTATTTTTCGATGAATCCTGATAACCCCATTATTCAAGAACATAACCGCAGAGGAAATATGTCAGCGATTTATGAAAATGGCTACCTCTCTATTTGTCACGAGGGATGGACTCTACGTCTGGAAGAAGCGGTTAATGTCCCTGTAACTATGGCGGGAATGGCGCCGTTTATGATCGCTAACGCTTTAGCAGCTTGTGGCGCGGCTTTCGCCGGGGGAGTAGATGTAGAATTGATTCGTCAAGGGTTGCGTAGTTTTGTCCCTTCAGAAAATCAAACCCCCGGTCGCATGAATCTGTTTAATCTTGGGCGCAATCATGCTCTCGTAGATTATGCTCATAATCCTGCCGGTTACGAAGCCGTAGGGGGTTTTGTCCGCAATTGGCAAGGAGATAGGTTAGGTGTGGTAGGAGGTCCTGGCGATCGCCGTGATGAGGATTTGATTCTGTTAGGTCGTCTTTCTGCCCAAATGTTTAACTATATTATCGTTAAAGAAGATTACGATCGCCGTGGTCGTGAACCAGGAGAAGTAGCCGAATTAATTATCAAAGGAATTATCGCTGAAAATCCCGAGGCTAAGTATGAAGCTATCCTAGATGAAACTGTGGCGATTAATACAGGATTAGATATAGTAAAAGAGGGTGGCTTGGTGGTCGTTTTCCCTGAAAAAGTAGCCACGGCGATCGCTGTAATCAAACAACGTGAATCAAAATAATGATCATGGAAGCTAAAAACGTCCTCGGTACAAAATTACAGATTTGTTGTCTCTCTCCTGTCACGGGTTTCTATCGTAACGGGAGATGTGATACCGGACCTGAAGATTATGGAATGCACACAGTTTGCGCCCAGGTAACCGCTGAATTCCTAGAATTTAGTCAAAAACGAGGTAATGATCTCTCTACCCCTGTTCCTGGTTATGATTTTCCTGGTCTTCAACCAGGCGATCGCTGGTGTTTATGTGTTCTGAGGTGGAAAGAAGCTTTAGAAGCGGGGGTAGCACCCCCGATTATTCTTGAAGCTTGTCACGAGTCAGTTCTTCAATACGTACCCCTAGAAAAGTTGCAGGAGTTTTCCTTAGTAGAAAATTAATAGAGGTTTAATCAGATATTTGTTTTTGGACTTCCAACATAATTTTTTTAAGCTGATTTTGGAAAACTTCGGGAGAATCGAAAAAACGTTCTCGTAAAGACAGCGCAGCATTTCTTTTCTCTTCGTATAAATCTCTTTGATTGTATAGTTTTAATAGACAATCTTTATAACTTTCCCAACTATCTATTTCTGCTTCTACTACAGCTTCTTTAACATCCCAGATAGCAGGACAAACCTGAGAAGTTATCACAGGTCTCCCTGCTAAAACCCCTTCCAATACTACTTGATTGTAGCCTTCAATAAAACTACTCAAAGTTGGAACTATTACTATATGGGATTCTCCCAATCTTTCTATTAGTTGTTGTCTATTACTAAATCCATGACAAATAAAAGAAGATTCTAGGTGCTCGTTTTTAACTGCGTCTTTTAAGGTTTCAAGCTGACTACCACTTCCACAGATATCAAAGCTAATGTTATTTTTACCTTCTACAACTAACTGTTTGGCTATTTCTAGCAAAAGAAATACACCTTTATTAGTTTCAATTCTTCCTATAAACAAAACGTTAAAAGTAGGTAAATCAAAATCGGGATCTTTAATCTTGAGAAATTGACTTCTAGGATATTTAGCGATAAATCTAATTAGAGGCGGATGTTTACCTTCTGTAAGTTGTTGAATTTGTTTAGTTATATCATCTGAATGATTTAAACAACTATAAATGTATTTTTGATAAGCTTTTATGGCTAGCCTGAGATTCAATTTACTTAATAATGTTTGTTTTTCATCTTTGCTTATCAAAACACAACCATTCTGAGTCACAACCTTAACTTTAAACCAGTTAAGAATAGATGAGATAAAGAAAAGCCCTACTGGTGTTGATCCTACAACTAGATTAGCCTTAAATTTTAAAGCTTTGAAGATTAAAATAAAGGCATAAATAATCTCATTTACATAGTAAGTGATACCTGAATTTTTGTTAAATACTTTCGGTTTGGGTAAATGTTCTACAGTAAATTGATCATCTTTAATTATCTCATGTTTCTCTTCTCCTAAACCAACTACATAAGCCTGACAATTTAATTCTTGACAAATTTCATAAAACTGAGTGCTATAAGGTATATTAAATTCCTTGGGATAGAGTTCTCCTTTTTTCCAGCTTTGATATGGTCCAATAGGTGTACCAGGACCGGTAAAATAAAAAACTCTTAAACTTCTTTGATTATCTGTACTCATATAGATTAACTACCTAATTTTTGAAAAATTTTAACACCCCTAGGGAACTACTAACTTAACTAGCTGATTCTCGGGTAAATAACCCTGGAAGTGACCCTGATTAGCTAAAATCATTACTAACTCTAGATTATAATCTGGTTGGACGTGAATATCTGACCAGGGTACAGCTAATTCTAAACAGTGATCAACCACTAAATAACTACGGGTAAAACGAGGATTCCAGGAGAAACTATTCCCCGCTTCTTCTAACCAGAGGGATTGACTCTGTAAATCTATCCCGAGATGGTGATGATAGAGATAATTAAGGGGAGATTGATTGGGAACTCCTGCTAAAGGTATCGGGCTACTCTGTTTGGGAATACCTGGATAATACCAAAGTAGATGTAACTCTCTAGCTAGATCTCGGTTTAAATCGCTTCCCCTTTGGAAATCTAAACGCACATAAAAATGAAGGTGATCCCATCCATAGTATAATTGTTGAATAACGCTACTACGGTGCATCGTTCCCCTGGCCCCTCCTACTTCTAGACGTCCTGCTTTATCCCAGTCTTGTTCATCCCCTGAACCATTAATCACAGGATGGATAAAACTTTGGGGAAGGTGATCTCGTTTCTGGTGGTGAGTATCTACAGGTTGAGAGAGATTAGGTGGTATTTTCTCATTGAGAGAACGATAAATCCCCTTGAGATGTTCTCGGAATAATTGGTCAAAGATCGCATCCTGGTTAGAAGAATGTCCCTCACCAAACCACCAAAACCAGTCAGATCCTTCCGCTGCGTATAACGCTTCCCAAACCTCGGGGTTATTCTCTTCGGTTGCTTCAGGATGTTTAGCTAAGACTTGTCTTGCTTGAGTCAGTAAATCCCAAGCTTTATTTTTCACAGGATCGCCAATCCAGGTAGTAAAACTCCCGTCAACCCAAGATCCACTGTGTAATTGTTGACTAGGAATGATGGTTTTAGGGGGAAACTTAGTTAAAAATTCTGATACCGTTACTAATTGTAGATTATCCTGTTGACTGAGACGTTCATAAAGAGTACTTAAAAAGGGTAACCCATCTTGCTGATAAAATTCCCAACAGTTTTCCCCATCTAAAGCGATAGTCACTAACCAGGGTTCGTCTTGTAATCCCCTTTGTTGGATTCTACGGGCGATCGCCTCTAGATGTCCGATTAAATCACCTACAGCGTGATTAGCATCCATTCCCCCATAGCTAAATCCAATCAAATCTGAGAGACGGTGATCCCGAAAGACGATACTTAAATCTCCATAGGGAGTAACTAAACGATAGGGTTGATAGAGTAATTCTGGTTCATAGACATTTCCCGTTTCATCCCGATGGAAAAAGTGTTTGAGACTCCATCCCAATACCGCTTCATCCGAACAAATCCAGTTAAAACCCTCTTTAGCGATATAGGGTAATATTTCAGGACTTACCGACTGCTCTGAGGGCCATAATCCCCTTGGAGTTTGACCAAACCTATCTACATACATTGCTTTAGCTTTACGCAGATGTCGGGGTATATCCTCGGCCCATTGAAAGCGATTTTCTGGTAAAGTCATATCCATAACTGCTACTCGTCCTGAATTAGTATCAGCTAACAGAGGTAAAATGGGGTGAGTGTAGGGAGTGGTAGTTACTTCTAATTGTCCCCTTTCTTGCATCTGTTTATGTTGGGGGATAATTCTACTGAGAATTTGTCGTTGTTTGGAGATAATCCGTTGGCGATCGCTTAAACTAAAATTTCTGCCTTGTTTTAACCATTGTTCTATCTCTGGATCATCCCAAAATAAAGGATCAATCCAGGCTAAATTATGCCAAGCTAATAAGTCTGCATATTCTTGTTTTGTCCAATTTTCCTGACACCATTGTTCACCATGATTTTGTTTTTGATAATATAATTCGCTATAGCGAGGATGGGGATCAATCAAGGTATGATGATTAGCGTCAAAAAAATGCTCAATAATATATTCTTTCTGCTTGAGATTCAGGTTTTCTTCAGGAGTTAAAGTTAATTCTAAATAGGGGTCAAAAGCTGTACCTTTAATATAGTCTTCTAACTGTAAAATTAATGAAGGGACTAAATTAATCGTTTGGTGTAACTTAGGATATCTAGATAATAATAAGGCTAAATCCAGATAATCTTTAGTTCCGTGTAATCTAACCCAAGGTAAGAGATATTTTCCCTGACTATTTTTATATAAAGGTTGATGTTGATGCCAAATAAAAGCTATATAGAGTGGATGAGACATAATTTTTTATTGACGACGTTCGTGTAACTTTTTATATACTTCTCGTAAATCTACGTGATGATAAGCGATCGCCACTAGGGTATGATAGAGTAAATCAGCTACTTCTGAAGCGATCGCCTCACTTTCATTATCTTTACAAGCCATAACTACTTCGGCTGATTCTTCCCCAATTTTTTTAAGAATGCGATTATCTCCCCCCTCTAAGAGTTTACAGGTATAGGAGTTCTCATTGGGGTGATCACGGCGATCGCAGATAACCTTAAATAACTCAGAAAGGACATCACCAGGAGGTAAAGACTTTCCCGTTTCCTGTTGATGAAAACAGCTTCTCTCACCTGTATGACAAGCAATATCCCCTACCTGTTCTACAGTTAATAAGATAGCATCACTATCACAGTCATAACGTATCTGTTGAACTTTTTGCAAATGTCCCGAGGTAGCCCCTTTATGCCATAATTCTTGACGAGAACGACTCCAGTACCAAGCTTCCCTGGTGTCGAGAGTTTTAGCTAAAGAAGCGCGATTCATCCAAGCTAACATCAAGATAGTACCATCGAGATAATCTTGAGCGATCGCCGGAACTAATCCCTGTTCATTGTAGCGAATTTGATCCAAAGGTAAAGATAGAGACATCAGCACAACTCCATTTAGTCAGTTTAATTTTAACGATTTTTGTTCATTTCTAACTGTTTTTCTAACTCCTGATTGAGAAAATAATTCAAAAAAGTCCTAATCACCGAGATAATGGCTAACTTCAGTAAACTATCGAAACTAGGAGCGATCGTCGTTGCTAAAATATCAGACCCTAATTGAAATTCTAAAGCAAAAGCCAACCAAACACCAAAACAAATGCGTAATTGAATTAAAGGAATTTCCCCATGATAACGACGTCGAAACTGCCAAGCAGTATGGAGAGTTTTTAATAACCCATAGAAAACACAAAAAACGGCGATCGCCTCTAGAAATAACTTAATCAATCTAACCAGTAAAAATAGAGAAGCCTCTAAACCTTCTAGACCATGTAAGAAAAAATGTTCCATCACCAATAAGATAAGATAATAAATTAAATTGTAGGAGAATTAGCCGTGTCCCTAGCCACCTATGACCCAGAAGACTTTTATGACGAACTCTTTCTCAGTCCCGGTCAACCTAGACCTCACGCTGCTTCATTAATTGAATGGATTAAACAATTACCCCTAGAACAACTTTACCAGAATCGCGAAACAGCCCAAAGAGCATTGTATAATCTAGGTGTAACCTTTAATGTTTATAGTGATAATCAAGGTATCGAGAGAGTCTTTCCCTTTGACGTTATTCCCCGCATTATTGAAGCCTCCGAGTGGCAATGGTTAGAAAAAGGACTAAAACAAAGAATTCAAGCCTTAAACCTCTTTCTCAACGACATTTATGGGGAACAGAAGATTATCGCTGATGGAGTTATACCCAGTGAAATTATCTACTCAGCCACTAGCTATCTCAAACCCTGTGCAGGTATAAAACCAGCCAAAGGAGTTTGGTGTCAAATTACGGGAACAGACCTGATTCGTCACAACGATGGACAATGGTACGTTTTAGAAGATAACTTGCGCGTACCTTCAGGTATATCTTATGTTTTAGAAAATCGTCGGGTGATGAAAAGTACCTTTACCTCAATTTTTCAAACCCTAGCGATTAAACCCATAGACGACTACCCCAGTCACCTACTCGATACCCTCTTAGATTTAGCCCCTCCCCATTTACCCAGTCCAACGGTAGTGGTAATGACACCTGGTATTTATAATTCTGCTTACTTTGAACATTCCTTTTTAGCCCAACAAATGGGAGTAGAATTAGTCGAAGGTAGAGACTTAGTGGTAGTAGATGGTTATTTACAGATGCGGACAACCAAAGGTTTACGCAGAGTAGATGTGATCTATCGTCGTGTAGATGATATATTTTTAGATCCTTTAGTATTTCGTTCCGACTCACTCTTAGGAGTTCCCGGACTAATGGAAGTATATCGTCAAGGACGTGTAGCCTTAGCTAATGCCCCAGGGACAGGGGTAGCTGATGATAAGGTAGTCTATGCTTATGTACCCGAAATGATTCGCTATTACCTCGGTGAAGACCAAATTATCCCCAATGTTCCTACTTATCTCTGTTGGCGAGACCAAGATCGAGAATACGTGCTTTCTCACCTAGATCAGTTAGTAGTCAAATCAGCTAACGAAGCAGGAGGTTACGGTATGCTGATGGGGAAAACAGCAACCCCCGCCGAGAGGGAAGAATTCGCCGAAAAGATCATCGCTAACCCGCGTAATTATATCGCTCAACCTACCTTGAGTCTATCGCGAGTACCGACCTTAATCAGCGATGATCAGGGAATGACTATCGAAGGACGTCATGTAGATTTACGTCCCTATATCCTCCACGGTGGGGATAATATTTATGTCCATCCAGGAGGTTTAACCCGTGTAGCTTTGCAAAAAGGCTCTCTAGTGGTAAATTCTTCTCAAGGTGGTGGCAGTAAGGATACGTGGGTACTCAATCAGTAAAAATAACTATGTTAAGTAGAGTAGCAGATTCTATCTATTGGCTTAATCGTTACATCGAACGTGCGGAAAATGTGGCTCGTTTTATCGATGTTAATTTCAATTTGATGCTAGATTTACCTGCAGGAATTCAGCAACAGTGGGAACCTTTGGTAACTACCACAGGGGATATGTCTCAGTTTCAAAGTAGTTATGGTGGGGGAACATCGGAAAATGTGATTAATTTTCTGACTTTTGACTCAGAATACCCTAACTCGATTCTCTCTTGTTTAAATCGCGCTAGAGAAAATGCTCGTTCCATTCGTGAGATTATTTCCTCGGAAATGTGGCAAGAAGTAAATAACTTCTACCATCTTGTTAATGATAGTGCCAAAACCTCCATATCGGTTAACCTGATTGACTTTTTTACGGAAGTAAAATTGGCTAGTCACCGCTTCGCAGGAGTGATGGATGCGACTATGAGTCATAACGATGGTTGGCATTTTGGACAAATGGGGAGGTTAATTGAACGCGCGGATAAAACTACTCGGATTATAGACGTAAAGTATTTTTATTTATTACCCTCGATCGAATGGGTAGGTACTCCTCTCGACCAAATTCAGTGGATCGCTTTGTTGAAATCCGCTAGTGGTTATGAAATGTACCGTAAAAGTCAACATCGTATTACCCCTAATAGTGTTGCTGAATTCTTGATCTTAAACCGAGAGTTTCCCCGTTCAATTTATTTTTGTCTTTACCAAACACAACAATCTCTCCATCAAATTACTAATACGCCTGTAGGTACTTGGTCTAATGGATCAGAAAGAACCCTAGGTCGTATCTGTGCCGAATTGGGCTATACAACCATGGAGGATGTGATGGAAGACGGTTTACATCAATTTCTTGATAAACTACAAACCAAGATTAATACCATCGGTAAAGAGATTACCGAGACCTTCTTTAAGGTTTATGACGACTGAATCAGCTAAATATGGCTACAATGAAAAGAAAAGGTAAGCTAAGATAAATTGATGATTCCAACCGTAATTGAAAGTTCAGGTCGTGGTGAACGCGCTTTTGATATTTATTCTCGTCTGTTGCGCGAAAGAATAATTTTTCTCGGAGAAGAGGTAAACGACGACTTAGCTAATAGAATTGTGGCTCAGTTACTCTTTTTGGAAGCAGAAGATCCCGAAAAAGACGTTTATCTCTATATCAATTCTCCAGGAGGATCTGTATCTGCGGGTTTAGGTATCTTTGATACCATGAATCAAATTAAACCCGATGTCTCCACTATCTGTATTGGTTTAGCTGCTAGTATGGGTGCTTTTCTTCTCAGTGGTGGAGCGCGAGGAAAACGCATGAGTTTACCCAATTCTCGTATTATGATTCACCAACCCCTAGGGGGAGCGCAAGGACAAGCCGCAGATATCGCTATTCAAGCTAGAGAAATTCTTTATATCAAGAAAAAACTGAACTTGTATCTAGCTCATCATACCAATAAACCCCTAGAAACTGTAGAAGAAGATACAGAAAGAGATTATTTTATGTCTCCCGAACAAGCTAAAGAATATGGTTTAATTGATCAGGTGATTAACCGTCATCCTTCAGCTAGTAATCCTCCTCTGGTAGCTAGTTAATTAAGAGCGGAGTAGGGGGTGCTCGTTACTCCGTCCCCCTTTCCTTCCTCATTTTTTCAAAAGTTACAGTAAATGTTGTACCTTGATTAGGTTGACTTTCTACTTTAATTTGTCCTTGGTGATTTTCTACTATAGCAAGAGCGATCGCCAATCCTAAACCAGTACCATTGACGTGAGTACGTACTGTATCAAGACGATAAAAGCGTTCAAAAATATGGGGAAGGGCTTCAGATGGTATCCCACAACCGCGATCGCTTACTTGTACCTGTACATGATAACGATTACCTTTTTTGATTCTAACTACTTTCACTTTTATTACATTTTGACTATAGGCAATACTATTACTAATCAAATTGGTAAATAAACGCGCTAATTGATCCCAATCCCCCTCAATGGTAAATGGCTCTGATTCTAAATCTTCCTCGGTTAATTCTAAGTCTAAATCAATACCTTTTTGTTGAGCGAAAATACGTTGTTCTTCGATTACTTCGATTAACAAAGCGTCTAGGGGAACAGGTTGAGTCACCATTTGGGTCATTCCGCTATCTGCGCGGGCTAGAAACAACAAATCATTGACTAAACGTCCTAATCTTTGGGTTATTCTCTCGATTACTCTTAATTGTTGCGGATCTAGGTTTAATTTCCCGTCTTTTTCCTCGGCTAAAGCCATTTGGACATTAGCTTGAATCATCGCTAGGGGGTTGCGCAATTCGTGAGAAGCATCAGCGGTAAATTGGCGTAAACTTTGATAGGATTCGATTACTGGTTTAATAGCTATTCCTGATAACAACCACCCTGAAGCTGCTACACAAGCGATCATCAGACTACTTCCTAAGCTTAAATCCCTGATTAAAAGACGACTAGGTTTACTTACTTCAAACCAGGGATGACTAACCCTCAGATAACCCCATGGTTGATTATCAATCACGATCATCTTAGTTATCTGTCTAAACTGTTCATTATTGTTGAGAGATACAGTTTTAGCATAGATACTAGGAGTCAGGGGAATTGCTAGGGGTTGAGTAAAAGTACTCCAAACTAAATGGCGATCGCTGTCAAACCACTCTACCTCAAGGCGATCGTCTTCTAGGGATGACTCATTGACTCGAGGGATATTAGCGGAGTTTCTGACTCCTTCTAGTAATAAGGATCGTTCCATTAATTCCACAACGTGTTCTAGTGTATCGTCGATTCTTTCTACTAGAGTAGAGCGTACATATAGATAGACTCCAGTAGCGAATAATAAGATTAAAACCGCTGTGGTAATAGTGTACCAAAGTGCTAGACGAAAGCGGATAGTTTGAAACATTATATCCCTACGAGGGGGAGGGAGAGTATATATTAACTAACTAATAAATTTGCTCCAGGAATAGTACTAACAAAAGTTCCCAAATCAAGAATTTTATTTTCGTTAATTAACTTAGCACCAATAGGGCTAGTATTATCGATTTTGGCGATAACCGCTACTTGTCCAGATTGTTGAGAATCAAGAGGAACTCCGATGGATTCTCCTATCTCATTAACAACGGTAATACCACCATCATATTCACTAAAAGAAGTGTCTCTTTTTTCGGATGCGTCGGTATAATTGAGGGTACAGATATAGACTGTAGCGATATCGTCTAATTTAGTGATTCTGATCACCTCTTGGTTATCTCCACCCGTAGCACCTACCCCTTGATCGCCACTAAGTTGAATATAGGGGAACTCGTTTAGACTACCGAGACTTCCTCCAGGATAGTTATCAGAGAAGACACCACCTTTTCTACCGTCTTTGGTTTCATAGAAAGCCATTAAATCTAAATCTACACTAGCTGTCCATTTTAAGAGAACCATCAGTTGTTTAACTGTTATATAGGCTTCTTCACCTTTTTGCTTGAGGACTACTTTTGCTTTCAACTCTACCATTGTTAATACCTCTAGTCTTGTCTAGCTAGTTTCTAACTACAATTATAAACTCAACTCAGGTTATCACAGATTAAAAAAAGCTTAAATTCCTCCCCTAGGGTAAGAGGAGGTTGAGCAGAATTAAGCAGATTTCAGTCTAGAGAAGAAGCGGGAGATTTCCCCAATCCAGAGAATAAGGGAAGTAGAGGCGATAATAATTAGCCAATCTCGCCAAGATAGAGGTACAGTTCGGAAGACATCACCACCTAATTGAACCATCAAAATCTGACCGATGAAGATAATTAAAGCGATCGCCAGGAATCCTTGGTTATTAGCGATATTACTAAAGGCTGATTCTTTGAGTCCAAAGGTTTTGGCGTTAAACATATTCCAAAACTGGAGCATCACAAAAGTGCTAAAGAAGAGGGATAATTCGTAGGTATCCACGACACCATCTCTTTGGATATAGAGAAGAAAAGCCACGAAGATCACTAAGAAAATAGGAGCTAAAGTAAAGATATTAGCTGCCATGGCTTTAGAGATAATAAATTCATCGGAGTTTCGAGGTGGAATTTCCATTACCTTCTGACTAGGTGGTTCAGTTGCTAAGGCTAATGCTGCGAAAGTATCCATAATCAGGTTAATCCAGAGTAATTGGGTAACAGTAAAGGGGAGATTAACACCGATAAAAGGACCAAGTAAAGCGATACCACAAGCAGCTACGTTAATGGTTAATTGGAAGAGAATAAACTTCTGGATGTTTTGGTAAAGCGATCGCCCCCACATTACCCCTAATTCGATGCTACCGAAGGAGTCATCAAGGATAATAATATCACTAGCGTCTTTAGCTACAGAAGTACCAATTTTACCCATAGCTAAGCCCACTTGTGCTTGTTTAAGGGCTGGTGCGTCGTTGGTTCCGTCTCCTGTAACTGCTACTACTTGTCCATCACTTTGCAATAATTGTACGATGCGTTGTTTATCTTGAGGACGGGCGCGGGCTACTACTTTAGCTTTTCTAATGGCAGTTAGGGCTTGTTCGTCATCCATAGCGCGGAAATCAGGACCGAGAATATAGGATTGATAATCATCTGCAGGAAGTATCCCGATTTCGTGGGCTATTTCTAAAGCCGTTAGATGACTATCACCTGTAATCATTTTTACTTCGATACCCGCTTTATTACACATAGCCACGGCTTGAGGTACTTCAGGGCGTATGGGGTCTGTAATAGCTATAAAACCTAACCAAGTCAGGTTAGCGGTGTATTTTTTGACATCTAGGTCTTCTTGGTAATCTTCTGTTCCTAGTGCATAAGCAAAAGCCAGAGTTCTTTTCCCTTTAGCCTCGTATTTTTGCAGATTAGCGGTTAATTCTGCTCTAATCTGGTCATTTAGAGGTTGTACACCTTCAGGGGTAAGAATTTGTTGACAGTTTTGCAGGAGGAGATCTGGTGCACCTTTAACGTATAAGACTTGTTCCTGATTCCAGGAAGAGATACCCCAGGTAGCCATGTATTTTTTTTCTGAGGAGAAGGTTAGTTGATTGAGTAGTTTAAATTCATTTCTGTATTTGAGATAATCAAAACCTCTCTCTTCTAGCCAGAGTAAGAGTGCACCTTCGGTAGGGTTACCGAGAATCTTAACTTCTTGATTACGGTCTAAGTTGGCTGTACTATTAACGGCGATCGCTTCAACGACTAATTGACCTGCCATTGTACTATCTAGATTAGCTTCATTGGTAGTAATTTCGGGGAAATTTACTTCACTGACACACATTTTATTCTGAGTAAGAGTTCCCGTTTTATCAGAACAGATTACCGTAGCTGCGCCGATGGTTTCGCAAGCGTTCATAGTACGCACCAAGTTATTTTGCTGAGTCATTTTTTGCATACTATAAGCTAGACTCAGGGTAACGCTGAGAGCGAGTCCTTCGGGTACTGCTACTACGATTACCGCTACGGCGATCATAAAGTAGGTTAAGAAGGTAGTAGCTACATCTGTGGGTATCCAATCTGCTGGGTTGGCTGGAATTAAACCGAGATTATAGATAATCGCGATTCCTCCTGCTGCTATTCCTAATCCTAGGGCGATCGTTCCTAACCAGGTAGTTAAAGTCGCCGAGGCTAACCATTCGGGTTGTTCGATGTCTTTACCGCTTAATTCGATTCCGTCATAAACGATAGGTAACCAGATACAGACTAAAGCTACCACTAATCCTGTTACGACTATCCCTACTAAATACCATTGTCCTGCTGTGAGTATAATCTCTTCGGTAATTACACCTCTGGCTACTAAAGCGATATCAATAAGAACGGCGATCGCCAATCCTAACACTCCTATTAATCTACTGAGGCGATCTAATTGTAGATTCAGGGGAGTTTCTACCTGTTCGATAGTTTGAATAGCTTTAGCTGTCTTACCTATTTCGGTGCTATCTCCTACCGCTGTCACTTTAATCATACCGTGACCATTAACTACTATTGTTCCACGTAGTAATTTATCTGAGGGATAAGCGGTATCACTTTCCTCCTTGGTGGTTGCTTCTGTAGAGCTATATTTATTAACAGGGCGATCTTCTCCCGTTAACTTGGACTCATCTACTTTCAGGGTTACCCCTTCGATAATTTCTCCATCTGCGGGTATTTCTTGTCCGGTGGAGATAATCACCAAATCTCCCACTACGATATCTTGTTTAGGAATAGTGGTAAACTGTCCATTGCGCAAGACTTCGATTGGTTCAGAATTGTTGGTTTGATTGAGAATATCAAATTCTTGGTTAGCCTTATATTCATTGATAAAAGCTACAAAGGTAGCCAAAAGTATGGCGACGATAATTCCCACACCTTCGAGATAAGTTCCATCAATGATACCGACACCAATAGCTAGAAGAGCTGCGATCAGTAGTATTCTAACGATAGGATCTGCAAATTTCTCTAATAGTAATTCCCACCAAGGGTTACTCGGTGGTGGCGTAATCAGATTAGTACCAGATTTTGCTCTACTAGTTTCTACTTCTTGGGGGGTTAATCCTGTAAGAGTTAGATTTGTCGGTTTATATTTGTCCGTTGTGGTCATAAATTTTTGCCTTTATGTTAGTCAGTCAGATTTTCTTGGACGAAAGTTAAACCAGTCCATTCTCCTTTTGAGTTATAGTTGCGGATTAATCGCTGTCTAATTGTGGGTTTGATTAACCAACCTATTTCTAGAAAAAAGGGTACTCCAGGTTCAATCGCCAAAGGAAAAGCAGCGGAAGCACCATCGGGTAAGAGTAATACTCGTACGGGTGGTTTACTAGTTTCAAACTCTATTATACAATTTTTAATCTGCGCTACTGAAGTAATGGTTCTTTGGGCAAAACTGAGTTTTTGGCTTAATTGGTTATTTTCTCTAGTTATGACTAGTTGGGTTGTCTGAATGGGAGATTGACTAAAATCAGTAGAGATAGTAGTTGCTGTACCTTGCCAAGTCCCTAAGAGTTGTTCTATGGTTAAAGGGGGGTTTTCTGGTTGATTACTATGAGGTAGTTTTTCCCGAATTAGAGTTAGAGAAGTAGGTTGAGAACCTTGATTAAATAAGATAACAAGCCGCAAACGGCGATCGCCATTAATTAAGCCCAATTCTGCTCCACATTGACTCCAGGGTGACCAAAATAATGAACCTTGAGAAAAAGCCCCATTTTCCCTGAATAAAATATTACGACTTAAGGAGCTATAGGTAAGTACAGTTTCCTGTGGTGGTTGATTAGGGGGGAGATAGCGAACCACTTGGTGGATAGTTTGATTGTCATCCCGTCCCTCTAGAGATACGATGGTAGGGGTATCTTCTTTTATTTCTCCTGTAGGGGATAAGCGAGTAAATGAACCATACCATTCGCCCAAATTTTCTAATAAACATTCCCATTGAGATTTAGCCATATGGATACAATTCTGGTAATTTTAGCTGTTGTAATCGTTTTAGGTGGTTTGTGGATGCTTTTTGATGGTGTTGCCGATTTAAATAAAAAATAAGATTAATATTGTGAATCGGCGCGGTTTTTTACCTGCATAGCACTTTTAGTGACAAAATCAATGATCTTCCCTGCTACATTAATATCTGTTGCTGCTTCGATTCCTTCTAAACCTGGAGAAGAATTGACTTCTAACACCAACGCACCGTGATTGGATCGTAGTAAATCTACTCCTGCTACCCCTAAACCCATAGCTTTAACCGCGCGTACCGCTGTACTCCTTTCTTCTGGTGTCAGTTTAATTTTTTCAGCTTTACCCCCTCGGTGGAGATTAGAGCGAAATTCTCCCTCTAAACCCTGGCGTTTCATAGAAGCTACCACTTTATCACCGATCACAAAACAACGAATATCAGCCCCCTGGGCTTCTTTGATATATTCTTGCACCAAGATATTAGCGTCTAAACCCCGAAAGGCTTCGATGACTGATTTAGCTGCTTGATGAGTTTCTGCTAACACTACTCCAATACCCTGAGTACCTTCTAAAAGTTTAATTACTACAGGTGCTCCCCCAACGCTTTCAATTAAACCATCGATATCTTCTGTAGCGTGTGCACATCCTGTTACGGGTAACCCTATGCCTTTGCGGGCTAGTAATTGTAAACAGCGTAGTTTATCGCGAGAGCGAGATATCGCTTGAGAATCGTTAGCACTAAACACCCCCATTACCTCAAATTGTCTGACTACTGCTGTTCCATAAAAGGTGCGAGAAGCACCAATCCGAGGTATAACCGCGTCAAAGTTCTCTAAAGGTTTCCCTTTATACATAATCGTTGGTTTATGAGCCGTTATATTCATATAGCAACGTAAATAATTAATTATCTGTATTTCGTGACCTTCAGCTTCTCCTGCTTCTTTCAGACGTCTTGTGGAATATAAACTAGAATCTTGTGACAAAATAGCGATTTTCATTGTCTTTAACTGTAAAAATAGATTAACTCAGCAGAAACGATCGCCCTGGATCTACGATAAAATGTCCTCGTAATGCTTGACGACCTAGAAGCATCCGAAATCCCATTAAATCACGATTGGTTAGGGTTACCTCAATCTTCCAACTACTACCATTGACTTCTACTTTGGTTTTAATCACTGGTCGATTTTGCAGGTGACCCCCAGAATTTCTCACTTCTTTATAGCCTAATAATTCAGCGATTGCAGTAACGGTGTGGTGAGTGTCTTTCTGATGGGGGTGAACCTGAAAACTGACCATTGGTTTGTCATCAAGGTAAAATTCCTGGATATGGAAAGCATGAAGTGCTGATGTTCGAGCACCTGTATCGATTTTAGCTTTAATGGAAGGAATATTTAACTCTGGTAAGGCGATAATTTCTCGCCAACCAATGGTAGTTAGAGTTTTTTTAATCATACGTTGATTAACTAGAGAGAATTTGTTTAACTACAGTAGCTGCAGAGTAGCTAACTCCTGCTGTACCTTCTCCTGGGTGAACTGAATCACCAACTAGCCAGAGATTACTTAAAGGAGTACGGGTAGCGAAACCAAATGGACCAAAAGTACTAAGTCTTTGACCGATTCCTCCTACTATTCCCTGTTCTCTAGCAGTATATCTGGCAAAGGTACGGGGTGTGGCTGATTCTTGATGAATAATTGTTGCTGGTGAGAGTGTAAAGTAATTACTTAAACGAGCGATCGCTTCTTCGGTATATTGTTGTTTAAGTTGTTGATATTCTTCTTCACTACCTTGCCACCAACGGGAAACTTCGGTAAAGGAGGAGGCGATAATAGTCGCTTTTCCTGCTGGTGCGCGTCCATCTCCTGGTTGACTGACAGAAACGAACAGAGAGTTGTTTTCTCCTATTGGTCCTGTATAATCATAGAGAAATTGGAGGTGAGGAGGACAATTACTGGGTATAGCTTCTGGTTCGACTCCTAGATAAACTACAAATGCTCCTGAAGAGGGGGGAAGTTTGGCTACACGTTTAGCGTAGTTGGGTAGGTTAACTAGTTTGACTAGGTTTTGTACTGTCAGGTTACCTACTATATGAGAGGCTTCTTCTTGCCAGATTTGTTGGGTTTTAAGGTTACCTATGGTTACTGCTTTAACCTGGTTACCTTCTCTGTGTATTTGTTCCACTCGGTGACCATAGTAAAGTTTACCACCGTGTTTGGTTAAGGCTTCCACCAGGCGATCGCTCAAGACTTGCATACTTCCGTAAAGGTGAAATAATCCCTGGGGTGCTTGGGAAACGCTTAAAGCTGTGGCTGCGTAGAGTAAGGCGGTTGCATTGGCGTCAACTTGTGAGTAGAGTTTTAATTGTAAATCAAGAAAAGTGCTTAGACGACGATTGCCATCTAAGCCATAAAGACGTAAAATATCCCCCACTGTCATTAAAGCAAATGGTACAGTAATCAAAGTATCAAGACGCACAGCTTTGATTAATTCGGTTAAATCCCAGGGATTGCGTGGAGGTAAAACTGGTTCTCTTTCTTGAAAACGCCAACTAATCTCAAATAAACGGTTTAAGAGTTGCCAAAATCTCTCACTTCCCGGAAACTGTCTATTTCTCTCCATTTGCCATTTTTCCTGATCCCTCCACACGTTAATTGGTTCGGTTTCATCAGGGAGAAATACCGCACAAGCAGGGTTACAAATTTTACCCCGAGGAGATTCTACTCCTAATTCTTTAAACAGGCGATCGTGTATTCCTCCTGGCTCTAAGCCTGCTACTTGAGTAGCCCCCACGTCAAAGGTAAAACCTTTGCGCTTAAAGGTTGACGCGCAGCCCCCTGGTACATAAGCTTGTTCATAAATACTGACATCATAACCATGACGCGCTAGCAACGCACCCGCGGTTAAACCTCCTATCCCTGCTCCAATAACGATGACTTTGTCTTGTTTCACTGCTTAACATTTCTTTATACTCTCATTAACAATTGTAAAGAAAATTAAGCTTAATTTGCCCAAAAAAAAGCTACAAGACAGTCAAAGACAATTTATCTTGTAGCTTGAGGACAAAATCTGTTTATTCGGAAACAGTTGCTAAATCACTATCAGTGCTACCACGACTACGACGTCTGGTCAAGGTATTAAAGAGCATGATCCCAATAGCTTTAATTAAATTACCTTCTAATTCTTGGAACATTTTCATGTTCATTTTAAACGCTTCGTTAGCTTCCACAACGATTTGATCTGCGGTTGCTTGATCTACATCTAACTCATTGAGTGCTTGACGATATTGAGTTTTAAAGGCTTTTTCATCAGAGATATTCTCAAATTCGTAGAAAGCAGTACCTGATCCCTCTTCTAAATTCATCGCTTGTTGGGCGATTTTTTTGAGAATTTGTCCACCAGATAAATCCCCGAGGTAGCGAGTATAGGAATGTGCCACCAATAATTCAGGTTGTTGGCTAGCTATAGTATGGATGCGTTCTACATAAGCTTCTCCTGCGGGAGAGAGTTTAATTTCTTGACGCCAATTAGGACCATAGTAATAATATAAGTCTTTTTCTAGGCTTTTTTCTCTGTTTAACTCAGAAAAATAGATTTGACCAACTATGGGATGGTCTTTGAGTTTAGCCATCTCCTCTTCCATAGCTTGATAGACGAAGTAGAGGTTACTGACTAGTTTACGGTAGGAGGTTTTTTCGACAACGCCTTTTAAAAAACACTTGACGAAACCAACATTTTCCGCCATGGTGTGAGATTTTTTTGTTCCTTCGCGTAATAAAGTTGCTAAATTTGTACTCATCTTGTTTTAATGCTATGTTAAGAGTCTGCCTAATCTTGTAGCTTAAACCTATTTGCTAAGGATTGAGGTTAAGTTTTCTTACATTTTATATAAGTGACATACTCCTACACCAAATCAAAGATTATGGTGTAGGCTTCTTGTCTTTCACCTTAAGAGATGATTGACCGTTTTTGAGTGAGGCGATGCCCATCCCCACTTTTTTAATTA
>RECR01000072.1 GCA_007693955.1 Gloeocapsa sp. DLM2.Bin57 | reverse complement strand
TTATGCTAGTTTACAGATGTTTTATGATGCTGTTGTTGATTATAGCAAAGGGATACAACTAAATCCGAACTATGCTGATACCTATAATAATCGGGGGGTTGCTTACTATAATTTAAGAGACTATCAAAAAGCGATCGCCGATTATGAACAAGCGATTAGATTAAACCCCAATCATCCCCTAGCGAGGACTAATCTAGAGAACTTAAGACAAGAATTAGGAAGATAAGGACGCCGATAAACAACGTCCCTAACTATTTTATCCTAAAAGTTCCTGCGCAGAAGAAGCGATCGCTTCTACCGAATCCTGTGCTAAATGTTCTAAGATAGAACGAGATTCTGGGGTGATGCCCAAATTCGAGATAGCTTGTACTAAACGGTAGCGAATTTGCCAATCAGGATCTTGAGCTAGAGGTAATAACAAAGGTATTGCTTGAGGATCTTTTAACTCACCTAGTGAACTGACAGCTGCGGTTTTCACCAAAGGATTATCAGAGTTGAGAGCATCTGTTAGGAGTGCAAAACCCCGAGGATCGCCAAATTCTCCCAAACTAGCGATAATACTCATTTGAATAAGCCATTCAGAGGTGGAGTAGTAAACCTTTTCCAAATCGGCAAAAGCTTCGGTTAATTTTAACCCTCCGATCACATCTGCTGCTGCTGCTTGTACATCAACTTCAGAGTCATTATAGAGGCGATCGCGCAATAGTTCTAGAGTTTTGCTGAGATCACTTTGACCCAATGTATCCAATTGGCTAACCGCTGCATAACGTATCCTTGTGTTTTCGTCATTTAACAGAGGTTCAAGTATTTGAAAACTCCTATCTGGATCATTTAGGTGACGTAATTGATTAATTCCTTTGATGCGATCGCCGAAATTTTCCGAATTAATTAACTGTTGAACTGATTCTGGAGTAATGCTCATTATAAACCTGCCATGCTCCGAACGATATCACCTCTGGTAATTATTCCGACTACCTGAGCCGCTTCATTAACTACAGGTAATCTACGTACGTGTTTATCGTGCATTAAGCGAGCCGCATCCTTAACAGAAGATTGAGGATCGATGCTAATCGCTTTAGCCGTCATTACCTCTCCTACGGTTTGTCCAAGGGCTTTGTGAACCTCTTTTTCATAACGTGCGGGATTTTCTAGATAGATAACACTATCAAGGAACATCACGTAGGGTGGAGGCTCTATACCCGTTTCCTTCCACATTAAATCCGTTTCTGAAATCACCCCTACCAATTTACCATTATCATCGACAACTGGTAAACCACTAATCCGTTTTTCGGCGATAATTTTAATCGCCTCTGTCAGAGAAGTTTCTCTGGTAACGGTGATAGGATCTCTTGTCATTACCTCTGCTACTGTTTGATTCATAATTTAATGACCATTACTAGCTAACACATTAGCAGTTATTTTCTCTGGTACTTCTTGAAGATGATCATATTCCCAGTGGAAGAAGCCAACCCCTAGAGTCAGAGAGCGCAATTCAATGATCAGATTTTGCATTTCTGCTTGGGGTAAATAACCTGTCACCTGATCCCAACCTTTCCAATTAGCAACAGGTTCAAACCCGAGAATTTGTCCTCTTCTAGTGGTAATTAACTGCAAGACTTTAGAGGTAAACTCACTAGGAGCAGAAATAGTTACAGTTAGAATCGGTTCGAGTAAAATCGGCTCACAACTTGGCAATCCCTCACTCATAGCGATTCTCGCTGCTTGTTTAAAGGCTTGTTCAGAACTATCTACCGAGTGATAAGAACCATTAGTTAGGGTTACATCTACATCCACCACAGGAAACCCCAGAGGTCCTTGTTGCAGGTATTCTCTGACACCCATTTCTACTCCAGGTATATACTGTTTAGGTACAACTCCACCGACGATGGTTTCCTGGAAATTAAAACCTTGACCACGAGAGAGAGGTTTAATATCGAGATACACATCACCAAAAGCACCATGACCACCGCTTTGATGTTTATAACGTCCGTGGACGCTTTTACCTTGACGGATAGTTTCTTTATAGGGAATTTGGGGTAAATGGGTTTGCATAGGTAGATTATACTTACGTTTGAGACGTTCTAAAGCTACCCTTAGATGGATTTCACCTTGTCCCCAGAGTATCACTTCGTGAGTATCTCCATGTTGTTCCCAATCTAAGCTAGGATCTTCTTCTACTAATTTAGTTATAGCTGCACTGAGTTTTACTTCATCTTTACGATTTTCTGCGACGATCGCCAAAGCATAAACGGGTTTAAGTTGTTCCAACTTAGTCAACTTTTTCGGTTTCACCGTACCATTACTAAGAATATCCCCTGTTTTCACTCCTTCTAAGCGACTAACCGCGACTATTTCCCCAGTTTGAGCGGTGATTACACCTTGTGTTTGTTGTCCTAGCAATTGATAGAGATTACCAACCCGAAGCTCATTTAACACCATTCCTTCGGTTAGTTCTCCTTGCCACACTCTCACTACCGATAATCTGCCACCTTGGGGATTATAATAGGTTTTAAGAACTTGAATGATGGTATCGTTACTTTGATTTTTCAGTCCTCGACGAGCTGCACTTAATTCAGGTTCGGGAGCTTCTTTGACCAAAATATCTAAGAGAGGACGAACCCCATAATCTTGTTCAGCCATACCAAAACAAACAGGTACAATCTGATCTGCGCCTAATTCTTTCTTGAGATCTTCTCTAACTTCTTGTTGAGGTGGCTCGATATCTTCTAACAATTCTTCGAGGAGATGATCATCAAAATCTGCTATAGTTTCCAACATCTGGGCGTGAGCTTGTTTTTCTTCGGCTCTTAACTCTTCTGGTAAAGAAACCCGATCAGCTAAACTTCCTGGATGATAGTGATAAGCTTGTTCGGTAACTAAGTCTATATAACCTACTAAATCTCGTCCTTGATGAATTGGGTATTGTAGCGGTACTAGAGGACGACTTGATACTTCTTTGAGTGCTTGTAAAATTTCTTGATAGTGGTTGTTGGCGCGATCTATCTTATTGATAAAAACGATGTGAGGTATTTCCCAATCGTCTAGAAACTTAAACAAAGGTGCAAGGGTTAAAACCTTTTCCACTACTGGTTCACAAACTACTACTGCTGCGCCAACACCTATTAAAGCGTTATAAGTTTCTTGCAAAAATTCTACAGATCCTGGACAATCTATGAATTGTAAATCTATGTCTTGATACTCTGTTTTAGCTAAAGAAATCTCTACACTCATTTGGTGTTCTCTAGCTTCAGGACTACTATCTCCTACTGTATTTCCTTCTTTAATGCTTCCTTTGCGGTTAATTTTTCCCGTTACAAACAGTAAACTCTCTAGTAAACTAGTTTTACCGCTGGAATAAGGACCTACCAGGGCGACATTACGAACGCTATTAATCGCCATTTTTTCTTTCATACTATACTCCTAATATAGTCTCACTAAAATCTTTACTTAGTTCAGTTGCCGATTTTAGTTATCTATTGGGGAAACATTGTATTGATCATTTCCCCTTACTTTTGAGATTAGCGTATTCAGCATCAGGAGTAACCAAATTGCAATGTATTTTAACTTACAAATCCTTAAAAAAATATTAATTTAACCGTTTCCAGGCTATTTCTCGATGTTTTAGCTTAAACCAATCGGGATGGAGTATTTCTGCGAGAATTTCTATCGATTCTACTAAACGAGGTCCAGGACGATTGAAATAAGCATTACCATCGGTTATATACAAGCGATCGCTGTTAACTGCACGTAATTTTTGCCAATTAGGGTTAATATCCATGATTGCGGTTATTTCTGCTTTTGTTCTCTGCAAATCAAACCCGCAACACATGACAATAATCACATCAGGATCTGCTGTTAGTAAGTCTTGCCAAGATAAATACACCGATGGTTTACCTTTTGTACCGAATATATCCTCTCCTCCTGCTAATTCTACTAGTTCGGGTATCCAATTACCACTTCCCATCAGTGGATCTAGCCATTCTAAGGTTGCTACTCGTGGTTTTGCTAATAACCGTTGGCTATGTTGTTGATATTCTTCTACTCGTTGTTGTATTTTACTTAAGGTAGGTTGGGGGTCAATACCTAATTTTGTGCCAACACGGGTAATATCTCCCCACACATCAGCAAGGGTATGAGGTTGTAGAGAGATAATTTCGGGTTGAGGTTCAGCTAAAGTAGCTACTGCTTTAGTAACATCAGCAAAAGTAACCGCACAAACATCGCATTGATCCTGAGTAACAATATGAGTAGGTTTTAACTGTTTAATAACCTCAATATTGATTTCATAAATACTTAAAGCTGTTTGTAACAATTTTTGGACTTCTGTATCAATTTCAGCACTAGATTGATTAGTACTGAGTTTTGCGCCTGTACAAATCGGTAAATCGATAATTTCGGGTGGATAATCGCACTCGTGACTACGTCCCACCATCGCGGAGGTTAGATTTAAGGCTGCCAAAATTTCTGTAGCACTAGGTAATAAAGATATTATGCGTAAAGATTGTTCTTGTTTCATTTTTGAAATTGCTATCTTGATCTAAATGTCCTTACATTTTATCTAAACTTGATGAGCTATACTCTTGACAAAACTACATCTATCTTAGATACACCTGGGCGATCGGTTTGGAGAAATTAGTCTCTGTATCGCTGAACAGTTGTCTCAAGAAGGGATTGCACTCTTCAACAACAGTATAATTAGGTTACAATCAAGACAAGAATCAATGAAAAAACAGATGATAAAATGGAGTTAACAGAAAAGTACATTACGGATAGACAAGGTAATCGAATAGGTATTCTTTTGGATATAGAAGAATATCAAAAACTCTTAGAAGAATCAGAAGAACTAGAAGCCATCCGAGCCTATGATCAGGCTGTTTCATCAGATGATGAGGAAATTTCTTTTGAGCTAGCAGTGGCTGAAATTGAAAATTGTCGTCCATAAATTACGATATTACTATTAAAAAAGCTGCGGCTAAAGCTTTAAGCGTTCTCCCGAATGAAGATTATCAAAAAGTTCGGGATGCTATTCGGGCACTCGCCGAAAACCCCAGACCTTCAGGATGTTTGAAATTAACAGGACGAGAAGGTTGGCGTATTCGGATAGGAGTTTATCGGGTTATCTATAAGATCAATGATCAAGACAAAAAAGTAGTTGTCCTTGCTCTTGGACACCGACGCGATATTTATAGGTAAGATCATTGAGGTTAGATTTAAAGCTGCCAGAATTTATGTAGCACTAGGTAATCAAGATATTATGCGTAAAGATTGTTCTTGTTTCATTTTTGAAATTGCTATCTTGATATAAATGTCCTTACATTTAATTTAAACTTGATGAGCTATACTCTTGACAAAACCAAATCCATGCACATCAACCCTATCTTTAATCCAGAAGGGGATGACGCAATTGAAAATCGTTCGATTTGGTTCGGTAATACCACTAATTTAATGCAATTAAACGATGTTAGATACACCTGGGCGATCGGTTTGTATCAACAAATGCGTGAGAATTTTTGGATACCACAAAAACTGGATATTACCCAGGATGTGACTGATTATACTAATCTTACTCCTGAAGAGAGATACGCCTACGATGGGATTTTGTCTTATCTAACTTTTTTGGATTCTGTCCAAACCTGCAATATACCTCACCTTAAAAATAGTATAACAGCACCTGAAATCAGTCTGTGTATGGCTGAACAGCTTTCTCAAGAAGGGATGCACAATCAGTCTTACCAATATATTATTGAGACGATTATTCCTAGTGAGAGAAGAAGTGATGTCTATGATTTTTGGCGTCAAGACAAAGTTTTAGCCGATCGCTGTGAATTCATCGCTAAATTGTATCAACAATACGTGGATAACCCTAGTGCTGAAAATTACTTCATTTCTTTGTTAGCTGATTATTTGCTCGAAGGGTTATATTTTTATAACGGGTTTATTTATTTTTATAATTTAGCCTCACGGATGTTGATGCCAGGTTCAGCTGATATCTTCAAGATGATCAACAGAGACGAATTAAGTCACGTCAGACTCTATCAGCGCATTATCCCCGAAGCGATGAATACTTTTACTCACTCTCGGGAACAAATTTACGAAATGTTTGATTTAGCGGTTAAACATGAGTGTCGCTGGACTAACCACATTGTGGGTAATAATATTCTTGGTATCACAGAAGAAAGTACAGAACAATATACTAAGTATCTCGCTAATATCAGATTACGCTCAATTGGTTTAAATCCTCTCTATCCTGAAGAAAAGTACACCAAGAGTCCCTATAGTCATCTAGAACGCTTTTCTGACACTAAAAAAGAAGCCTTTACCAAAGCTAACTTTTTTGAATCTAGTGTTACCAGTTACGTTATGTCCTCTGGTGTCACAGGCTGGGACGAAATTTAAACAAAAACTATGCTAAGCTAAGGTAGCTAGCATAGTGGAGAGATGGCAGAGCGGTTGAATGCGACGGTCTCGAAAATCGTTACACCCGCAAGGGTGTCGAGGGTTCGAATCCCTCTCTCTCCGTTCATCAGGTTAAAAAATCTAAATGTTTGCCCTCTATCTTGCTTAATTCTGCCAAACTACCCTGTTGTTTAATCTTCCCTGATTCCAAATAAATAATATAGTCTGCTCTTTGTACTACCGTTGGGCGATGACTGATTAAAATTGTTGTTTTATCTTGACGATAGCTCAATAATTTATCTAGCAATTGAGCTTCACTAATGGGATCTAAACTGGCGGTGGATTCATCTAAAATTAAAATAGGAGGATTATTGACAATCGCCCTCGCCACTGCAATGCGTTGTCTTTCACCTCCTGATATATTTGCCCCAAATTCCCCTAAAACCGCATCGTATTTTTGTGGTAAATCGTTGATAAATTCGTGGGCTTCTGCTATTTTACAAGCGTTAACTATTTCTTCAAAAGTAACCAAAGGTGATGCTAAATAAAAATTTTCTCGGATAGAGCGACTCCAAAAATGCGCTGTCAATTATATTTGATGTGTGAAGTAACTAAGTATATTTACCACGTATAATCTAAAGCCTTTGCTATTAGTCGATTACAGAGCTTTGAAATACGATAAGTTTTTTTTAATGAATCTTTTAATTTATGGATTAAGCTGTCGATCGCGCTCTAAAATAATGTCAGGGAATCTTGATATTATTACGGAATGATTAAGTACCAAATATGGTACAATAACATCATGGATGACCAAAACTTAATTTTAACAGTTATTTTTTATCGTTCCGAAAGTAAACGAGAACCAGTTAGAGAGTGGTTAAAAAGTTTGTCTCAAGAAGAAAAAAAACTGATAGGGGAAGCAATTAAAACAGTACAATTTTCCTATCCAGTAGGAATGCCATTAGTCAAAAAAATATCTAGTGATTTATGGGAAGTAAGAGTTAATTTAAATAATAAAATTGCCTTTTCTTTACCATTCAAGATCAATCAATGATTTTACTACATGGTTTTATTAAAAAGTCGCAAAAAACACCCCATCAAGAATTAGAAATAGCCCAAACAAGATTGAAAAAGTTACAAGGATGAATAATTATGAATAATCAGCATTTAGGTAGTAATTTTGATGATTTTTTAGCAGAGGAAGGTTTATTGACAGAGGTGGAAGCAGTTGCTATTAAGAGGGTAATTGCTTATCAAATTGAACAAGAAATAAGTAAAAAAGGATGGACAAAAACAGATATGGCAAAGAAAATGAATACTAGCCGTTCATCTTTAGATCGTTTATTAGATCCTGAAAACTCCTCTATTAATCTGCAAACTATTATCAAGGCAACATCTATTTTAGGAAAAAAATTAAAGATAGAATTAGTTTAATAGGCTAATTTATTAGGTTCTCCCGGACTAAATATGGTAAATCAGTAAGAAAAATACCAGTTAAGTAAAATTCTTATTTTCTTTGCAGTATGCAAACAGTCTCTTTCCCGATGAAGAGGAGATGGTTTAGTGCCATTCAAGCCATTTACCTGGTGTCACAGGTATCAAGCGTATTCCTGCTGTGGTGTTGTCGTCCGCAGCTTATTTGCATATATTTTTAACGGAACTTCCCCCTGAAAAAAAATCAAGAAAGAGCTGAAAAGAGCTTCTAGAAGAGAATTGAGCCTAATAATGTCTGAGAACTGTACCCATGTAAATTTAAGATTTTCTTAAGATTTTTGACTTAAGGAAAATGTTAAAATTGTAGACATGTATATAGAAAGAGTTCCCAATCGTAATTCTCCCCCAGCCATATTACTTCGCGAATCATATCGCGAAGGAGATAAGATTTGCAAAAGAACCATAGCCAATCTTTCTCAACTACCAGATGATGTCATTGACAATCTCAAAGCCGCTCTTAAAGGCGGTAAAATTATAGATAATATTGAATCAGTATTGAAGGTTAAAAGAAGTCTACCACATGGTCATATTGCCGCAATACTAGGAACAATTAAAAAGATAGGATTAGAGCCAATAATAGAAAGCGAAAATAACAAGAGAAACGCCATTATAAAAAGTCTAATTACCGCCAGAATTATTGACCCAAAATCCAAGCTAGCCACGAGTCGAGGGTTAAGAAGAGAAACGGCTAACAGTAGTTTGGGCAAAATACTGAACTTAGAAAAAGTAACAGAAGATGATTTATATGAAGCCTTAGATTGGTTGGGAGACTCTCAAGAAGCAATAGAAGAGAAATTAGCAGCAAAAGAATTAAGAGAAGGTTCACTAGTCTTATATGACCTCACCTCAACTTATTTAGAAGGAGAGGCATGTAACTTAGGAAAATATGGATATAGCAGAGACAAAAAAAGAGGATATACTCAAATAGTATTTGGCTTAATTTGTAACAGTCAAGGATGTCCTGTTGCAGTAGAAGTGTTTCCAGGAAATACAAATGATGCTAGTACAGTCAAAAAACAAATTGAAAAAGTTAGAGATAGATTTAGACTCTCTTCAGTAGTGTGGGTAGGAGACAAAGGAATGCTCACTAATCTAGTTATCAAAGAAGAATTAAGCAACAGTGAAAGTATCGATTGGATAACTACATTAAGAAAAAGCCAAATCAAGCAACTAGTTGAAAGACAAGAAATACAGCTCGGACTATTTGATGAAAGAAACATAGTCGAAATTGAATCAGATGAATATCCAGGAGAAAGATTAGTAGTCTGTAAAAATCCCTTATTAGCAGCAAGTAACCAATATAAAAGGGAAGAATTAATCAAAGCTACAGCTATTGAATTAGATAAAATAGTAGCAGCAACTCAAAGAGAAAAAAGAGCCTTATCTGGTCAAGATAAAATCGGATTAAGAGTAGGTAAAGTAATTAATAAATATAAAGTAGGGAAATACTTTGAGTTAGAAATGACAGACAACAGTTTCCATTATTCCCTGAAACAAGAAATCAAAAAAGCCGACGAGGTTATGGATGGACTATACATGATTAGAACGTCAGTAAAAGCAGCAAATATGTCCGCAATTGAGACAGTAAAAGCCTATAAAAAATTAGCAAAAGTTGAACAAGCATTTCGCTCATTGAAGAGCATAGATTTAAAAGTTAGACCAATTTATCATTATCGTGATCATCGAGTTAAAGCACACATTTTCTTGTGTATGCTATCTTATTATGTAGAATGGTATATGCGGCAATCGCTCACAAGTTTATTATTTGAAGAAGAACCAGAAGAATTAAGTCTTGATGAAAGTCGAGTGCTGAAATATCAAGCTAGTTCTAAAACTAAAAGAAAGAGTAGAACGAAAAAAAATGAACTAGATGAGCCCGTACATAGTTTTCGGACTTTACTTAATGATTTAGGCACAATCTGTTTAAATACTATTGAGGTAGTCACTATTGGTCAATCTTTGATGTTTGAGAAGATTACAGAATTGACTGACTTACAACAGAAAGTGATAGATTTACTCAAAGTTACTCCCTTTTGTACCCATGTAAATGGCTAGCGTTCGCCCTTAAAACTCAGACACAGCATAGATTTCTATTTTTGTCAAAAGGGAAGTTCCGTTATATGAGCGCTTCTTTTTTTCTTCTTGCTTTGAGCGTAGCGCTATCTAAGGTTTTCGTCAAAAACTTTCCCTATGATTACCAGAAAATGCAATTTAGTATCAAATATTGTAGAATACAAAAAACCTTTGTATGCCATGTTGCTATAATGTGATTATGATTTACACAAAAACTATTCCTTTTCATGGTCAAAAATCAACAGTTATTGGTACCGCTCAAACCATTTTAATACAAAGTAGTTTTGTTATTACTTCATTAACTGAAAATGGAATTGTCGCTCTTGCTAATAATCCTTTTACCTCAGAAAATAAACAGTTTAGTGAGCTGGCTTATGTTAAAATTTATGTCACGGATAGTTCAATTACTCTAGAGTCTAAGACAAAAAAAATGGTTGATTTTGGGATGATTTTTGCGAGTTTTACGGTAATTATCTCATTTATTGTTATGTGTGTGTTTTTATTTCGGACATTGAGAGCAGATAATTCTATTGAGCCATTTTTTGTATTATTTTTTGCGTCAATGAGTCTATTCTTCGGCTTTTTGCCAATACTTACAAACAAATTATATAAACGACAATTAGATATCTTGCTCAAGAATTTAGCTCAAGTTGGCTAAATCAATCGGGATTAGGCTCTTTCGCCATTATGATACTCCCGTCAGTTAAGCTATTCCCCTTATTTTTCGAGAAGATTTAGCTAATATGGGCTTCTCGTCCCACACTTTGTTTTCGACACAAAAATAATCGCTCCAAGTGTAGGATGAATCGCCAGTGTGTGTTACTATTTTCCTAGTGGAGCTGGACGTGTACCTCACTATAAAAAGCTGTAGTGGGAAAGAAGGAGTACCACGATGGAAGTTCAAGAAGGATAATTTCCGCTTGAAGCCTACACTTTACGAACGTAAGTGTATGGAGCGTCACCCTCAATTCATTTTTGGGCTAATAATTTCATAATTGTATCCTAGGGATATCAATTTATTTCTTTAGGCTACGTCATGAAAATCATAGATTAAAACTCCAGTAACAGGGTGGTTAGTAAGAGATATATAACCTCGTTTAACCATCTCTGAGAGAATAGCTTCGGCTTTTTCAAAAGTTATCCCTGTATCAATCACCGCGTCTGTGAGAGAGAGTTTACCTTGTTTTTTTTGTGAAGCTTTAGTCAGAATAACCATTAATTCTTGGTCAGATAGATTATTAATATTTTCAGCTTTTTTATCTGGTACAGTAAGGGTAACTTGGGGTAGTTGAGATCCGCCAACAGAACCAGGATTTAATAACCCATATTTGCGATAGACTTTAAAGTTATGTTCATCTACCATATCCGACATGACAAATAAGTCAATAAATTGACCTATACCAAAAAATCCCCAGGTACACAACCAGAGTAAACCAGTAAAAATCTTTTTATTATAAAATCGATGTAATCCAGCTACTCCAAACAGACAAGCTAACCAGAGTAGGTAACTCATCCCAACGTTGTTAAGATGGTATTTGATATCGTTTGAATTGTTATTCATAGTCTCTGACTTTTTAAGTACCTCTAATTTCCATTATGAGTCGTTTTGCTAAAGATAACAACAAGGGGAAAGTATATTTAGTAGGTGGTGGACCTGGTAATCAAGATTTGCTGACTCTCCAAGCTCAAGAAGTATTACAACGAGCAGAAGTACTAATTTATGATGCTTTAATAGACTCTGATTTGTTAAATATAGTTCCCGAAGACTGTTTAAAAATAGATGTGGGTAAACGGGGAGGACAAAAAAGTACTCCTCAAACTAAGATTAATCAGTTACTCGTGGCTTATTGTCATCAGGGTAAACAAGTAGTCAGATTAAAAAGTGGTGATCCGTTTATTTTTGGGCGTTCTCGCGCTGAAATTGAGGCTTTAAACCAAACTAATTGTGCTTATCGAGTTATTCCTGGTCTTTCCTCTGCTTTAGTTGCTCCTTTGTTAGAGGGTATCCCTTTGACTGATCCTCTCTTGAGTCGTCATTTTGTGGTTGTGAGTGGACATCAACCCACAGCTTTAGATTGGTCTGGTTTAGCTAAGATAGATACTATAGTGATTTTAATGGGGACTCATAATCTAGAAGTAATTATAAATAAACTAGAAGAAGAAGGGCGATCGCCTAGTGAACCTATCGCTATTATCCAATCTTGTGGTACTAATAAACAGAAGATTTGGCGAGGGACTTTAGCTGATATAGTAGAAAAAACCAAGAATTTGTCTCTCTCACCTGCAGTAATAATTATTGGTCAAGTTATTCAAAATAGTTTTATGTCTCAATCTCTACCTTTAACGGGTAAAACTATCCTAGTTACCCGCGCTGCTGAACAGGCGAGCGAATTTACACAATTGCTACAACATGAAGGAGCAAAGGTCATAGAAATGCCAACTCTACAGATTACCCCTCCCTCGGATTGGCAAGATTTAGATAGGGCGATCGCTTTTCTTGATGATTTTGATTGGCTAATTCTTACCTCAGCTAACGCGGTTGAATACTTTCTACAACGCTTAATTAAGTTAAAAGGAGATATCCGCGGGTTAAGTAAACTAAAAATAGCGGTAGTAGGCAAAAAAACCGCTAGTAGTCTAACTAAATATCATCTCAAACCCGATTTTATTCCCCCTAATTTTATCGCTGATTCTTTAGTAGCCAATTTTCCTGAGAGATTATCTAATCTACAGATTCTTTTTCCTAGAGTAGAAACAGGAGGGAGAGAAATACTTGTACGAGAATTTACTAAACAAGGTGCTATGGTTACTGAAGTTGCAGCTTATCAGTCTCAATGTCCTCAAAATCTAGATAACATCACCAAAACTGCTTTACTCAACCGAGAAATAGATATCATTACTTTTGCTAGTTCTAAAACCGTACAGAATTTCTCTACATTAATAGCATCTCTTCCCTTGTCTAGTCTCGATGGGGTGATTATTGCTTCTATAGGACCACAAACTTCTCAAACTTGTCAAGAATTATTCCAAAGGGTGGATATAGAAGCGCGAGAATATACTCTTTCAGGTTTAACCCAAGCAATCTGTGATTATACCGCTAAGAATTCTTGAATAATTTCTTTACTTAAATCCTCGGTTAAACCAGAAGCAACAATACCTCCTTTTTGCATAGCATAATATCTATCAGCTTGACGGACAAAGTGTAAATGTTGTTCTACCAATAATACTGAAATACCTGTAGCTTGGATAATTTTACGTACTGCAGCTTCAATCTCTAAAATAATCGAGGGTTGAATACCTTCTGTGGGTTCATCTAATAATAACAGACGGGGTTGTCCCATTAAAGCACGAGCGATCGCTAATTGTTGTTGTTGTCCTCCACTTAAATCACCTCCCATCCGAGATAACATCGTCTCTAAGACGGGAAATAATTCGTAAATCGTTTCGGGTATTTCTGATTTACCATTCCCTCTGTCTCCTAGACTCTCTAAACCCAACAGTAAATTTTCTTTTACCGTTAAACGGGGTATAATTTCCCTTCCCTGGGGAACATAACCAATACCTAAGCGTGCACGTTTATCTGTAGAATAGCGCAATAAGTCTTTATCGTCGTAAATAATTGTACCAGTACGAGGCTTGAGTAAGCCCATAATCGTTTTCATCAGAGTTGTTTTACCAACCCCATTACGCCCAATTAAACACACCATTTCCCCTGTAGGTATATTCATATCTACATCTCGCAGAATATGACTCTCACCATAGTAAACGTTTAAATTAGTAATCTGTAGCATTATTTTGATCTATTTAGTAATTGCAACTGCTCGAAGAATATTTAAGGGTTGATATTCCTTAACAAAATCTAATTCCTCTTGATGACGCACTAACATTGCACCTGCAAAACCTAAAGAATTGATACCAATCTCTTGATAACCAGGTTGAGAGCGCGGAATTATTAACATCCATTCTCTTCGCATTAATAAATTATAGGGTGCGCCCTCGGTTAAATTCAAAGCGGTTAATAATTTTTGATAGCTATTTAAACTAATTTGAGCTAATTCTGCTATTGTCTTGGATTCTTGATATTCCAATTTAGTATAAACATGACTGAAGGGAAAAGCTTTAATTATTCCAATTGATTGTTTCCACTCGACATTATTCATAACTCCTTCAATAGGAATCCCAGGAACTCCTGGAGCTAATTCTAAAGGAATCAATTGTAAATGTTTGTGTTTAACAGAAGCTCCTGCTATTTTGCCAGCGTTGTAAAAGGCTAACCCGTCAAAATGGGCTAAAATTGCCCAAAGTCCTAGGAAATCAGCGAAATTGAGCAATTTTTCTTGTTCTTCAAACTCACGAGTAACAATCAATAAGTGCTCATCTATGACATTATATTTATTCAATAGACATAAGTGAGTATCAGAAATATCTGTCACAAATAAATCTGTTTCGTAGGGTAGAAAAGGGTTAAAGTTGGGTTTGAGCGCTTCTTTTTGTTGTGCTTCTTGTTTACGTCTTAAATTCTTAACAATTCTAACGACAAAATCTATCCCACCATTAGATATTATTTCATAAGCGGTGGGAATAGACTGTAATGCTCCTGTTTGTTGAGCTAGAGATATTTGGTTTTTGAGTTTTTGCTGGAAGTCTTTTGATTCTAAAATAATTGTGCTCATTGATACATTTTTTTGTGATAATAACCAATAAGCATTAAGCTAGCGTTCTAAGATTTAAGAAGCTATATAACGAGATTGTTGTTTAACTTGACCCCTGATGACTGCTTGTTGTAAGCTCATGAAGGCTTCTAAATCTTCCTGCTCGTATTTTTGCTTTAACATTAGCCTTAGTTTTTGTTCGTTAGCCAGGGTTAGACTTCCTGTAGCTATAGCCGCTTCGGCAATTTCACGTATAAAGACCATTATTTACCCCTCACCTTGATTTAGTCATAGGTTAACAAATTTTTAGTTAAATTAGGGTTAACTTTATATAAATATAAAGAAAATATAAAGAAGAAAAGCCTCCCACCTAAGAGAGACTTCATCTGCTATAATGATAAACCTAGCTTACCTAACTTTTTTTTCAATGACAGCTAACATTCGCTCCCGTACCACCTGTGCCCATAAGGAAAAATCAAATTGAGCATCGACAGGGTCAAGAGCGCGTTTATAAGTGTAAATACTAATTACGTTGGTGGTGGGTAGCTGGACAGAGTTAAGTTGATTTTCTGGTGTTTGTTTAATCATTGAAGAACCTTTGCCTCAAATTTAAGAGTAAACTGAATGAGGCGCGTTCCTTCGGGAGAGCTATCTCCTTACTTCCGTCTCTAATCTAGAGATGAACGTTTTTATTTTACTGTTATTAATATAATTATAACTTACAAAATTGGAGAGTTGAGCTTATTTTTTGTCAACTTTCTCGGATATTGAGGACGACAGGGATTCCCCCAAGCGACTAAATTTTCAGATAAATCATTAAAAACACTGCTACGCGCTCCTACCACTGTATTATTACCAATGATTACTCCAGGAGCTATAAAACAGTCTGTAGCTATCCAAACACCACTACCAACAATAATTGGTGCAGTAATCAACCCAAAGTGTATATCTTCTAGATCATGACTACCAGTACAGAGATAAGATTTTTGGGAAATTACCGTATGAGAACCAATCTCAATATTATCTAGACTATAAAAGGTGACATTATCGCCAATCCAACTATAATCACCAATGGTTACTTTCCAAGGATAAGTAAATCTAGCTGTAGGACGAATAATAACTTGTTCACCAATTTTAGCGCCAAATAGACGCAACAGTGCACATCGAAACCAGTTAAAATTGTGTAAGCTCAAAGGAAAACCAATACTTTGTACTAACCACCAGAGTAAAATAAACCAAGTTGGACGTCCTCTGTCGAATCCCGATTGGTCATATTTACGTAAATCTACTGTTTTCATGCTCTCGATTCGTCTGGTAAATTGAGTTTACCGCCAAACTTGCGTAGCTCATAGAGTTTTACTTGAATTTGATATTCATATTGACTTAGTAAACGAGCGTAAATATAACCCGCTTTACCATCGAGAAAACCTAAACGAATCCAGTAAAACCAAATAAATCGCAATAGGGGTTTAAAGGGTAAATAAATCCAAATTTTTTTGAGAAAACGTTTTCTTTGTATAGGATTACCTAGAAAATTAGCCTTGATGGTGTTTTCTTGTTTTCCCCCCTGAAGCAAATTATAATAAACTCTCGCTTCCCAGTTGGAATAACGGTTATGACGCTCTAACCATTGATAGATATCTCTAAAATCTATGTGCAACATATCATTTTGCAGATAGCCTGCTTTTCCTGTTAACAGGATATGCTCATGAACTTCGTTATCTCCTGTATTGGGTACATCTTCTGTATGTAAATTTTCGTAACGACCTTTTTCGTGTCGAAATAACCGTAAATTCCAGTCGGGATATTTCCCACCATAACGAATCCATTTACCGAGAAAATAAACCCTACGATTGAGATAATAACCGTTGTACTCCGTATGTTGAATCACTGTAGCAATTTCTGACCACAATTCTGGAGTGATTCTTTCGTCACAGTCAACGATTAAAACCCACTCATAGTTAAAAGGGAGATTATCTAATGCCCAATTTTTCTTTTTGGGCCAACCTCCCTTAAAATAAAATTGCACTACTTGTGCTCCATAACTTGTGGCAATTTCAAGAGTGCGATCGTCGCTTTGAGAATCAACCACAAAAACTTCAGCTGCTTTATTGACGCTTTCTAAACAACTAGGTAAGTTTAATTCTTCGTTTTTAGCAGGAATCAAGACAGATACAGGGATTTTTTCAGACTGACTAGTCATGGTCACAATTAGTTTATCTTACTGGGAAGAGCGAAGATCTTGGATATTGCTAATCAACCATCGTTGATCAACTTTATTCAAATCATAACGTACTCTTAAGGTTGAATCATAGGATTTATCGGCAAGAAAACGCTCATTTTGATAGTATTTACCAACTTCTCTGACTTGGGCTATTATTATCGCTTTTTCTGGGTTATTTTCATCCATAATTACCGATTCAATCTCAAAATCATGCTCATATTCTCGGTAGCTATTTTGACTCTTAACTAGATTAGCTATTTCTACTCTTTTACTTAGTAAAGGATCAACTAAAATCTCATTGAGAGCATTAATTTCATGATTAATCCCAAAAGCTCTCGATTTTGCTTCTAACCATTTAGCTACTATTATACTAGCTTGATCATTATTTAATATTTCAGGTAAGATATTTTCAGTAACAACAGGAGTTGGTATCTCAATTTGATTGGTTTCGGGTATAACTATCATAGGTTGATTTAAACTTAATATTAATTGTGAATCTGGTGTAGTTGTTTTTTTCCACAGACTAGCAATTATTGTTAAAAATCCTATCCCTAATAGACTAGCTAAAACTATTTTCCAGAGATTACTATTCTGCAAAATTTGGCTCTGCTTGTTTGTTTGTCTAGCATTAGTTTCTCTAACTGCTTCTTCCATAGTTAAATTGGCAGTCGTTTTAGACTCTTTAACTGGTGGTTGCAGAGTTTGTAGAGAACTAGCATTAAATAATTGTTCACTAACAGGAGTTATTATGGGTGTTTCCTTAATTATTTCTGGTTGTTGGTTTAATTCTTGGGGTAAACTATTTAAATAATTTTGCACATCTAAATCATTAAAATAGTCTTCTAGAGAAGTAGAGCAATCGGTTAAGTCTCGAAAATGGGGAAAAACTTCTGACTGTAACCATCTTTCACTATATAGACATAATCCTGGGAGTAAATCAGGAGAATTTGCTGATTGTTGTTTAATAAAATCAAGAGTTGCTGATTCTTGACTTTTGTCTAGAGACTGTAAAGCTGCTTCTGTTTGTCCTAATAATAAATTACATACTCCTTCTTCTAGATAAATGTCTTGATGTTTGAGCAAGGGTTTTAATAAAGTTTTAGCTCTAAAAATTAACTCAGGTTGTTTGTGTGCAAAACCCCTAGCTAACAGAGCATAAAATGCTAAATAGGTGGCTACAGGAGAAGGACGTTTAGCTTCTCGTTCAAAAATAGTTTGTTGTTCAGTTACGGTTAAATAGCTTTGAATTTGTTGAATAAATCGCAAAAAATCATCAAGACTTAAACCAGAATAATCATTAGTTTTTCCCTCTATACCTTGACGTTTATCCAGCATTTCTTGGAGTAAATTTAAGCCAGTTTGACGCTCTTTAGTATGTTTAAGATTTAAAGACAATAATTCAATAATGCGATAGGGACGAAGTTTACAAAGGTCTTGTTGAATTTCCTGTTGTATTTTTAAACAGATTTGTTGCTCTGCTAAAATTTTTTGTCCTGCTAAGAGAAAAGATGCTGCTTTTTCGTATTTACCCTGTTGCCATCTTTCTCTACCTAATTCTAGATTAGCTAAAGCTACACTTAAGAGAATATCTTGATTTTCTTGGGGAGTTAAATTAGAATCTTGATAATTTTGGCTAAGTTTTACTACTAATTCGTATTCCCCAAATTCTTGTAAAATAACTAAAGCACCTGCTAATTGTGTAGGAGCAATAGTAATTTCAGGAGTTGAAGAAGAGAGGAATTTTGTATCATAATTTTGTCTTTGTTGTGGTTCAGATAAAATTTGATAAGATTCTCTGATCAATTGTTGACGAGCTGTAATCGCTTTATGACTATACTCAGCGCGAGGTAATTGTACAGAGCGATCGTGATAAGCTTGGGCTATTTGTTCGGTGGTTGCTTGAACAGGTACGCCTAAAACGCGATAATAATCTAGAGGGATATTAATTGGGTGCTTCTCTAAGGCAAAATCTTCTAACGAAAGCATATTGACCACTTTTAAGTTCCTTTGCACATAATCTTCAATTATGATGTTATCTCATATCTCTAACAAGCAAAACAATTAATTAATCATAATGACAATCATCTCAGAACGAACTATACCCCCCTTTGACCCTAATTCAGTAACCATTACTCGCGAAGAAGCGATGATCTTATATAAAGATATGGTGCTTGGTCGTGTTTTTGAAGATAAATGCGCGGAAATGTATTATCGGGGCAAAATGTTTGGGTTCGTGCATTTGTATAATGGACAAGAAGCCGTATCTACAGGAGTAATTAAAGCCTTACGGCAGGATCATGATTATGTATGTAGTACTTATCGTGACCACGTACACGCTCTCAGCGCAGGTGTACCACCAAGACAAGTAATGGCGGAATTATTCGGGAAAGAAACGGGATGTAGTAAAGGTCGTGGCGGTTCAATGCACATGTTCTCAGCAGAACACCACCTGCTAGGAGGTTATGCGTTTGTAGCTGAAGGAATACCAGTAGCCACAGGTGCGGCTTTTCAAAGTAAATACCGTAGAGAAGTATTAGGAGATCCAGAAGGGGATCAAGTGAGTGTTTGTTTCTTTGGGGATGGTGCGAGTAATAATGGTCAATTCTTTGAGTGTTTAAATATGGCAGCACTTTGGAAATTACCAATGATTTACGTAGTAGAAAACAATAAATGGGCGATTGGGATGGCTCACGATCGCGCTACCTCTCAACCAGAAATCTATAAAAAAGCCAGTGTCTTTGACATGGTAGGTGTAGAAGTAGATGGTATGGACGTATTAGCAGTGCATACAGTAGCTCAAGAAGCGGTAGCTAGAGCACGCGCGGGAGAAGGTCCAACTTTAATTGAAGCCTTAACCTATCGTTTTCGTGGTCATTCTCTAGCTGATCCCGATGAATTGCGATCGCCTGATGAAAAAGAATTCTGGGCTCAAAAAGACCCTATTACCAGATTTACTAACTATCTCCTAGAGCAAAATTTAAGCACAACTGAAGAGTTAAAAGCTATAGACGACGAAATTAAAGCTCAAATCGAAGACGCGGTTAAATTTGCTCAAGAAAGTCCCGAACCCAATCCCCAAGAGTTACACCGTTATATTTTCGCTGAAGACTAAAGCTTTTCACTTCTGCTTTAGGGCGCTTTTGATAAGCGCCCCACTAAGCCTAGGTGTCATAAAATGTTAGAAAATCCTGTAAAATCTTTTGATGAGGACTTCCTAAAGGTCGAGTTTGGGCGATTTTCTCCGAATAATAACAACCCTGGTGAATAGCTGCGGGTGAGACTAAAGCTAAATCTTGTCCTTCCTGTTGTATCAACTGATCTAAAGTAACTGTTAAGGGAGCGTGGTAAATATAACTAATTCGCTTAGAATCTACATAACGGCGAAATAAGTTCAACCTGGGAGGTTGATAGGTAATTTCTTCTAATAATTCTCTGTTTAAACCTGCTTCGGGGGATTCCCCTGATTCTAAATGACCACCAAATAAACCCCAATGTCCAGGATAGAGAATAAAAGGATAATCATCTCTCAACTGTAGTAAGAATTTATCTTGTTGATATAAAATTGCCATTGCTACAGCAATAGGTTGAGCGTTCATAGTTATTTTTTTCAGAGGTACAATTATTATGGTGCAAAATGAATCCCTTTGTCAGGCTAAAATCTTAGATGGTAAAGCCTTAGCTCAAAAAATCCAACAACAATTACAAGAGCAAATATCTACTCTAACCCCTACAATAGGACGTCCACCAGGTTTAGCGGTGCTAATGGTAGGAGATAATCCCGCTAGTACTGTTTATGTGCGCAATAAAGAACGCGCTTGTAACAAAGTCGGTATTACTTCTTTTGGTAAGCATTTCCCTGGAGATATTGCTCAAGAGGAATTAGAGTCAGTCATTGATGAATTGAATCAAGATACTAGAGTGGATGGTATCTTAATTCAGTTACCCCTACCCCCTCACTTAGATAGTGTGGCTTTATTGAATAAGATTCACCCTGATAAAGATGTGGATGGACTTCATCCTCTTAATTTAGGACGTTTAGTGCGAGGAGAAGAGGGTTTACGTAGTTGTACTCCTGCTGGGGTAATGGAGTTATTAAAGGAATATCAAATAGAATTAGCCGGAAAAAATGCGATCGTGATTGGACGCAGCATTTTAGTGGGTAAACCCATTGCTTTGATGTTATTAGCAGAAAACGCTACTGTAACTATGGCTCATTCTCGTACCCAAAATTTAGGTGGTTTAATCCGTCAAGCTGATATTATTGTGGCTGCAGTAGGAAAAGCTGAACTAATTACAGCTGATCTGGTTAAAGAGGGAGCAGTTGTTATTGATGTGGGGATTAACCGTGTCACCGATAGTGAGGGTAAATCTCGCTTAGTTGGTGATGTGGCTTTTGCTGGTGTGGCTGATGTCGCATCTGCGATTACTCCTGTTCCTGGTGGTGTTGGTCCGATGACTGTAGCTATGTTATTACAGAATACTTTGACTAGTTATAAGCATAAATACTTAATTTAAAGCTTCTCTGAGATGTTTTGCGAGGGTTTCCCTAGTTAAAGGACCTTTGAGATGATGCCAAGGTAAAATAGTATCTGTGGACCAATCCTGATGGACATAGAAATCTAGGGGGGGTAGTTTACCGCGCAACTCTTTAAAAGCACGCTTGTAACTACCCAGACTGTCTCCATAGGAGCGAGTTAATTTAAGCACCTCCGTAAGACGGCGATCGCCTCGGGAGATTAAAGCTTGAATTACTGACCAATTATAACTCTCAGGACGTAAATCTATACCCTGTTTAGCTAGTTGTTTTTCTAACCAGGGTAGTCTTTTTTTGGCTTCGGGATTGACACCTAACCATTGAAAAGGGGTATGGGCTTTAGGTACAAAAGTACTGCAACCAAAGGTTAGACGTAATCCTCCGGCTACTTTTTTCATCTCTTTAAGCATATTAACGGTAGCTTCTAAATCCGACATATCTTCTTGAGGTATTCCTACCATTCCGTATAATTTTAGTGCTTTTAAACCTCCTGCTTTAGCATTAATCGCAGCTTGAATAATTTCTGCATTATCTAGTTTTTTATTAACAATCTTTCTAATCCTGTCTGAACCACTTTCTACAGCTATAGTTAAAGAACGAGTATCTCTACTAGCTAAAGTACGAGCTAATTTTTCTGTCACAGTATTAGTGCGCACTGAAGCAATACTAACTCTAATATCTGCATACTTAGGCTGAGTCAGATAGTCTAATAAACTTTCAAATTCGGGATGTTGTGTCACCGAAGCACCTAATAATCCTAAACGGTTAGTAACCTGTAAACCTCTTTCAATGGCGGGAATCAAGGAAGATTCTAAACTAGCGGTACGAAAAGGAAGGGTTAGATAACTCGCTAGACAAAAGCGACACATTTCGGGACAACTGCGCACCACTTCCACCATATAGATACTCTCCCAAGCTGCTTTAGGGGTAACCACGGTAGAAGCAGATAAGACATTACTACGATAGGTTTGTTTAGTAATTTGAGGGGGTATATCGGTATCTATTGGTTCAATTGCGGTAATTTCCCCTTCGAGACTTTCATAAGTAACGTTATAGAGACTAGGTACATAGATACCTGGAATTTGCGCTAAATGGCGTAGTTTACTAAGGCGATCGCTATTTCTGACCTTTTGATAAGTGTCGATAAAATTGCTTAATAATTCTTCCCCATCTCCTAGTAAGATTACATCAAAAAAAGCGGCAAAGGGTTCAGGATTAGCGGTTAAAACAGGACCTCCACCAAATACTAAGGGGTGATCATCTTCTCTAGCTTCTGCATCGATAGGAATAGCTAAAGATTCTAAGATATTTAATATATTGACATAATCTAGTTCCCAAGAAAAAGAGAAACCGATTAATTCAGGTTGAGGAGGTAAATACTCTTGCCAATCGGTAAATAAACGACTAACCTGTAAGTCTGAGCGCATGGCTAAACTAGCCCAAATGATTTGATAACCTAGACTAGTAATACCCACGCTATATTCATTGGGAAAAGCGAAAATAACTGGTATAGCCTCTGCTGAGGGAATAGCCCGAGTAAATAATAAATGTTCAGATTCTGTGATACTCACTGTGCTGCTTTTTCCTGACAACTATGACATAAACCAAAAAATTCTAGGGTATGATAATAAACCTTAAAATTTTGGTCATCACACCATTGCTTTAGTTGTTGTGTAACAGGACAACATTCTATAGGGATAGATTCTCCACAATGAACACAGTTGAGATGATGATGATGGGTTTGACCAATCAAACTATAAAAAGCTTCACCATTGGTACTGATTCTCTCTTGGATAATTCCTTCTAGATGTAAGGTTTTAAGCACCCGATAAACTGTAGCTAAACCGATGCGTGATTGTTGTTCTCTTAATTGGGTATATAACTGCTGAGCACTGATTTCCCCTGAAGTTTTATGTAAAATATCTAATACTTGACTTTGGTTTCTCGTTGTTTTCATCGAATTATGAGCTTATTCTTCTTAATTAATTTTAACTTAATACCAGAGGAAGCCACTGTCAGTCTCGCCTTAACCAGTATAGCTCGACATCTCCCCTCAGACAATGTAAAGAAATGTAAAGAAATGAAAAGTTAGATTGCTAAGGTAAAATAGCGGTTATACTTAATTTTAAGCCTTTATATATTAATCAAGATTTAAGTATCAACCAAGAAGGCTTAAAATTGATTAAAGCAACTATCAACAGATTAATTATCAAGAGGAGGAGAGTAGTCGATGGGACTACCTTGGTATCGAGTTCACACAGTTGTCCTGAATGATCCAGGGCGCTTGATTTCCGTACACTTAATGCACACTGCGTTAGTAGCAGGTTGGGCGGGTTCAATGGCTCTCTATGAGTTAGCTATCTTTGATCCTAGCGATCCTGTCTTAAACCCCATGTGGCGTCAGGGAATGTTTGTTTTACCCTTTATGGCGCGTCTAGGAGTAGTTGGCTCTTGGAGAGGTTGGAGTGTAACTGGTGAGACAGGTGTAGATCCTGGTTTCTGGTCCTTTGAAGGTGTAGCCGCGGCACACATTATCCTCTCTGGTTTACTATTCTTAGCTGCTTGTTGGCACTGGGTATATTGGGATTTAGAGTTATTCACCGATCCTCGTACTGGTGAGTCTGCTCTTGATTTACCCAAAATGTTTGGTATTCACTTATTTTTGTCTGGTTTACTTTGCTTCGGTTTTGGAGCATTCCATTTAACTGGGGTATTTGGACCAGGAATGTGGGTATCTGATCCTTATGGTATAACAGGTCATATTCAACCTGTAGCTCCAGAATGGGGACCCGCTGGCTTTAACCCCTTTAATCCTGGTGGTGTGGTAGCTCACCATATCGCTGCCGGGGTGGTAGGTATTATTGCTGGTTTATTCCATTTAACGGTTCGTCCACCAGAAAGACTATACCGCGCTCTGAAAATGGGTAACATCGAAACAGTGTTATCTAGTAGTATCGCTGCGGTGTTCTTTGCTGCTTTCGTAGTAGCTGGGACAATGTGGTATGGTTCTGCGACAACACCTATCGAGCTATTTGGTCCAACTCGTTATCAGTGGGATCAGGGTTACTTCAATCAAGAAATAGAACGTCGTGTAGAAGCTAATCTAGCAGCCGGAGATACTCCCTCAGAAGCTTGGTCAAAAATTCCTGATAAACTCGCTTTCTACGACTATATCGGTAATAGTCCCGCTAAAGGTGGTTTATTCCGTACAGGAGCAATGAATAAAGGTGATGGTATCCCTCAAGCTTGGTTAGGTCACCCTGAGTTCAAAGACGCTGAAGGTCGTGTTTTAAGCGTACGCAGGATGCCTAATTTCTTTGAAACCTTCCCCGTAGTCTTGACTGATGCTGATGGAGTGGTTCGCGCTGCTATTCCTTTCCGTCGCGCTGAATCTCAGTATAGCTTTGAACAAACTGGGGTAACTGTTAGTTTCTACGGCGGTTTATACGATGGACAAACCTTTTCTGATGCTCCTACCGTTAAAAAATACGCCCGTAAGGCTCAGTTAGGCGAGCCTTTTGAGTTTGATCGCGAAACTCTTAACTCTGATGGTGTATTCCGCACAAGCACCAGAGGTTGGTTTACTTTCGGTCACGCAGTGTTTGCTTTACTATTCTTCTTTGGTCATATTTGGCACGGATCACGTACTCTCTATCGCGACGTCTTCGCTGGTGTTGATCCAGATTTAGAAGAACAGGTAGAGTTTGGTCTGTTCCAGAAAGTTGGTGACCTCAGCACTCGTAAGCAAGAAGTATAACCTAACTTTTGACTTAGACTAAAGGTGGGACGTTGGTCCTACCTTTTTTTATGGTTTTAACGTCTAATTGTGAGAAGATAAATTGTTACTTTAAATTATTATTCTTGAGGATAAAAGCGATCGTGAAGCTCTTTGTTTATCACACTCCAGAACTATGTCCTAGTGAAATTGTCCCTGATTGTGCTGTAGCTATCGATGTTTTGCGTGCTACAACGACAATAGCAACTGCTCTTCATGCCGGCGCTGAAGCTGTACAAGCTTTTAGTTCAATCGACACTTTACTGGAGGTGAGCGCAACTTGGCCCTCTCATCTACGCTTGAAAGCAGGAGAAAGGGGTGGAGCAAAAGTACAGGGTTGTGATTTGGGCAATTCTCCTCTAGACTGTACACCAGAGTTGATGCAGGATAAACGCCTATTTATTAGTACCACCAATGGGACTAGAGCTTTAGAAAGGGTTAGAGACGCTAGAGTAGTTATGACCGCAGCTTTGGTTAATCGTCAAGCCGCTGTTGATTATATTTTGGCTAAACAACCCGAAACGATTTGGTTATTAGGATCAGGTTGGGAAGGTGGTTACTCTCTAGAAGATACTGTTTGCGCAGGGGCGATCGCTTATAAGTTACTACCAGAGTATGAGATTGGTAATGATGAGGTGATCGCGGCGATCGCTCTCTATAGGCAATGGCAAGATAATCTGTTAGATTTGTTTAAACAATCTAGTCATGGTCAACGACTACTCAGACTTAACTGTGATGCTGATTTAGCTTATTGTGCTCAAACGGATATACTAAATACTTTACCGATTCAAACTGAACCTGGTGTCTTAAAATCTTTGGCTGTGTAATACTTACTTTAATGTACATACTTAGGGGCAAAAAAAGCACCCTAAGTAAGTTTTGAGAGCTTATTTGTGGTTAATTACCTGAGCAGTAGAGAGAGCTTCTACTAAACTACGGACTACCGCAATCATTTCTATTTCAGTAGATAATTGATTAATCGCTGAACCAACACCGACACCAGAAGCTCCCGCGGCGATCGCCATAGGTACAGTAACTGTAGATAAACCAGAAGCACAGATAACTGGTACAGATACTGCTCTAGAGATACTATAAGCTGCTGCTAAAGTTGGGGTAGCTTTTTCGATTAAACCTAATACCCCGGGATGAGTAGGATTACTGCTGGTACCTCCTTCGGTTTGAATTAAATCAGCCCCATTAGCTACAAGAGATTCTGCTAATTTTACTTGTTCATCTAGGGGTAAAATATGGGGTACTGTTACCGATAGAGGTAAATCTGGAACTAAGTTTTTAGTTGCTTGGGTCAATTCGAGAACTTCTGCTGCACTAAAATAGCGTCCTTGAGCATAAAAACAATCAAAATTACCAATTTCTAACAAATCAGCTCCTGCGATCGCTGCTTGGGCTAATAATTCTGGTTCTACTGCCGATACACAAATAGGTAAACTAGTGATTTGACGGATTTTTTGGACTAATTCTGGATCTGCGGCAATATCAATATAACTAGCGCCACCTCTTTCTGCTGCTTTAGCGATCATCTCTACGCGTTGATGATCAAAATTATTTAAACCGCTAATAACTTTAAGGGCTTTTTTACTAGCAAAAGCTTGACTCAGTTGAGAAGATATCTTCATGTCTTACCGTTTAATTTGACTCAATCCTAGATTATATCATGAGATTTTAGAGGACTAATCCAATCAGGAATAATATTACTAGATCCATACCAGGGTTGACCATGTTCTCCGGGTGCGTGTCTAACACCTTCTAGGGTTAAATTAGTAGCCCCAGGTAGGTGGGCTACTTCAATTGGAGTAATACCATCTCCCCATGTATTTCCTTCTCCACAAGTAATACGATAACTATTATAAGCGAACCAATTTGGCGTACGCTTTTCTCCATAAACAGCTTTACCCGCGACGCAAATATAACGCACTTGATCATAAAAAGCACCGGGATAATTTTCCTCCACAAAGGCTAAATTTTTGCGCGTCCACCTTTCCTGACTATAATGAGGAGTACCTAAAGTAACTAAAGTATGCACAAACTGATGAGCTTTCCAGGTGTGCTTATCATAAATTTTCTCCCCCAAATAAATCCGCGCGATCCATCCACCTGCGGAATGACCAATTAAATTAACTTGCTTAGTGCCATATTCGGTTAGAATAGCTTTAACCGTTTGGTCGATACTCTTGATAATTGGAGTAACAGAACGTCCAATGGTTGGTAACCAGTCTCTCTTGCGAATAGGAACAACCCTAGTGGGTATTCCTAAGGCAATGAGACTTTGTTGTAGAGGGTAATAATCTCTACCTCGGGCTAAGTACCCTGGTAAAATAACGGTAGGTAATGGCATCTTCAGATAATCTTGGTATTTTATATGGTGTTAGTGTTGGTACAGGAGATCCTGAATTAATCACCCTGAAGGGGTTAAAAATTCTGCAAAATTCCCCTGTAGTTGCTTTTCCCGCAGGAGTAGGTAATAAACCTGGAATAGCTGCTCAAATCATCGCTGATTGGTTAAAACCTACACAACGTACTCTCGCACTCAATTTTCCCTATGTACAAGATTTGACTGTTTTGAGTCAAGCTTGGTGTCAAGCTGCAACTCAAGTCTGGGAATGTTTAGCCCAAAATCAAGATGTTGCTTTTGCTTGTGAGGGTGATGTGAGTTTTTACAGTACTTTTACTTATTTAGCACAAAATCTTCAGCAAATGTACCCCCAAGTTAAGGTTGAAGCTATACCTGGTGTAACTTCTCCTTTAGCTGCTGCTGCTGTTTTGGGTATTCCTCTCACTCTACGAGACCAAAAGTTAGCTATTTTACCCGCGCTTTATTCGATGACTGAGTTAGAAAATACTCTACAATGGGCGGATGTGGTGGTTTTAATGAAGGTTAGCTCTGTTTATACTCAAGTTTGGCAAATTTTGGCTAAATATAATCTGTTAAGTCAAGCTATGGTGGTAGAAAGGGCTACTTTCCCTAATCAAATAGTTTATCGTGATTTGCCCAATCTCCCTTATCTGAAACTTTCTTATTTCTCTCTGCTAATTGTTTCTAAGTCTTAACTATTACCTGAAGCCTTGAAAAAGGCTATATATAACTAAAAAGTATTTTTAGTTATATGTTTATTTAGTTATATATAGGATATATTTCCATTATCTAAATATACACTTTTTAAGGAGTTTTGTCAAATCAAGTCAATGAAAAAATAAAATTTTTTTGTATAGTAGGGGGAAAGATGAGGAGTCAGGATGAAGAAACTAAACAAACTTTTCTCTCAAAATCTAACAGGATTTATACTAGGGCTAAGTTTAAGTTTAACACCAAAATTAGCTTTAGCTACAACAACTGAAACAACAAGTCAACCAATTAACTGGTTTCAAGCAGTTATACTAGGGATGATTCAGGGATTTACTGAATTTTTACCGATTAGTAGTACAGCACACTTAAAAGCTATACCAGTAGCGATAGGTTGGGGAGATCCTGGGGTAACTTTTACCGCGATTATTCAGTTAGGGAGTATGGTGGCGGTAATTTGGTATTTTTGGCAGGATCTCAGTCAGATTACTAGAGGGATGTTTGAAGCGATTCGTAGATCAGATTATCAGTCTTTAGACTTTCGCTTAGCGATGGGGATAGGATTAGGAACAATTCCCATCTGTATAGGAGGATTGGGGTTAAAATTGTTCGTTCCCGATTTAGATAATTCCCCTTTAAGGAGTATGAGTGCGATCGCCATAGCTTCGATAGTGATGTCGTTATTACTAGCATTAGCCGAGAAACTAAGTCAACATAAAAGAACTTACGACGAATTAACAGTAAAAGACGGTATTTGGATGGGAATAGCGCAAACATTGGCATTAATTCCTGGGGTATCCCGTTCAGGTTCAACCATTACAGCGGGATTATTTGCGAATCTAGAGAGGTCAACAGCGGCGCGTTTTTCCTTTTTGTTAGGAATACCAGCGATTACCTTAGCAGGTATAGTAGAATTAAAAGAAGTACTAATCCAAGGAGTAGCCCAGAGTGAAATTGTTACTGTAGTCATTGGTGTAATTTCCTCGGGGATATTCTCTTATCTAGCGATCGCCTGGTTAATTAAATATTTACAGACTAAAGATACATGGGTATTTGTCTGGTATCGTCTCATTTTTGGGATAGCTATTTTAATTGGAGTGGTTACTAACTTTATTCCTAATTAGATGAGATAATGTAGTCTATTTAAAATAGATTTTCAATGAGTCCTACTGTTTTTCAAGAAGGTGGATATCGTTTCTTTTTCTTTTCTCGGGAAGAAACGAGAATGCACATCCATGTTAATTATACCGAAGGAGAAGCTAAATTTTGGCTTGAGCCTGAAATCGAGTTAGCCGGTAATTATGGTTTATCTCGAAAACAACTTAAAACCATAGAAGAGATTATTGAGAAACGACAAGATGAAATCAGAAATGCCTGGAAAAAATACTTTAAAAGTTGAAGTAACTCACGTGTCATCTAAGGGGATTTGGATCTTATCAGAAGAAGAGATGTTTCTTTCCTATGAAGATTTTCCTTGGTTTGAAAATGCTACAATTAAACAAATACTTAACATCCAAGAACCATTTCCCAATCATTTCTATTGGCCAGATTTAGACATTGATTTAAGCAAAGAAATTATTCAAAATCCTCAAAGATTTCCTTTAAAACACAAATAGTTTAAACCGAACAAGAAACTATGAGTAAAACTGCTACTCAACCTGCGCGCATTAGCCAAATTATCCCCAACTCAATTGCTGAAGAGATCGGATTTGCTATAGGAGACGCCATAATTAGTATCAATGGAACATCTCCTAGAGATTTAATTGACTATCAATACCTTTGTGCTGATGAATTTCTGACTTTAGAGGTATTAGACAGCCAAGGAAAAACACACATAGTCGAAATAGAAAAAGATTATGACGAAGACTTAGGGCTAGAATTTGAAACAGCCTTATTTGATGGTTTAATCCAATGTAACAATCGTTGTCCATTTTGTTTTATTGATCAACAACCTCCAGGAAAAAGAGATAGTCTTTACTTAAAAGACGATGATTACCGTCTCAGTTTCTTGTATGGAAGTTATCTAACCCTAACCAATCTGACACAAAAAGAATGGCAAAGAATTGAACAGATGCGCTTATCCCCATTATACGTATCCGTACACGCCACAGAGCCAGATATCAGGATTAGATTACTCAAAAATGAGCGCGCGGGTCAAATTTTAGAGCAATTAAACTGGTTTAAAGAAAAACGTTTATCAATTCATGCTCAAGTAGTAGTTTGTCCAGGAATTAACGACGGAAAGCATCTCGAAACAACCCTCTTAGATTTGAGCAGTTTTCATAGTGGCGAAATCCCCGCAGTATTATCAGCAGCGGTAGTACCCGTGGGTTTAACTAGATTTCGTCCCCAAGAGGATGAATTAAACCCTGTAACCAGAAGTAAAGCACAAGAAGTAATCGAGCAAGTAGAAACAATCCAAAAGAAATTTAGTCAAAAATACGGTACACGTTTTGCTTGGTTAGCAGATGAGTGGTATTTAATAGCTCAAAGAGAATTACCAGCAGAATCAACTTATGAAGATTATCCCCAAATTGGTAATGGGGTAGGTTCAATACGTCAGTTTCTCAAAGAATTTCAGATTCAAGCCCAAAAAATATTACCTGCTAGTATAAAGCAGCCAACAAGGTTGACTTGGGTAGTAGGAAACGCTGTAGCCATGGCTTTTCAACCCTTAGTAACCAGATTAAATCAAGTAGAGGGTTTAGAGGTAAACTTAGCACCCTTACAGAGTGATTATTGGGGACAAGAAATGACAGTAACAGGGTTACTCACGGGACATGATTTACTGTTAGGATTAGCAGAAAAAGACTTAGGAGAAGGGATTATTTTACCCTCTTTGATACTGAAGTATGGTTCTGAATACTTTTTAGATGACTTAACAGTGAGTGAAGTTTCCCAACGCTTAAATATACCTATTATAGTGGTTGAGGGTATTGAAGACTTACTCAGGAAAGTTATTAACGTAGGATGGGTTAGCGTAGCGTAACCCGTGACTTCCGTAAGGAAAATTACTAAGTCAAGATTTCTGTTAAAATGAGTAAAAAGTCATAAAAATTTACATAAGTTATCGTGGAAGAACCCCAAGTCCATCAAGCCAAATTTGACAGTATAGATTCAGCTTTAGCAGAATTAAAAGCAGGTCGCCTCATCGTAGTCGTAGATGACGAAAACAGAGAAAACGAAGGCGATTTAATCGGTGCTGCTCAATTTGTCACCCCAGATATGATTAATTTCATGGCGGTAGAAGCTAGAGGATTAATCTGCTTGGCGATGACTGGGGAGCGCCTAGACGCCTTAGAATTGCCATTAATGGTAACAAACAATACAGACACCAATCAAACCGCCTTTACCGTAAGTATTGACGCTTCACCCAGTCTAGGTGTAACCACAGGTATTTCAGCAGAAGATCGCGCTAGAACAATACAAATAGTCTTAAATCCCCAAACTCAACCAGAAGATTTACGACGCCCTGGTCATATCTTCCCCATTCGGGCGCGTGAGGGAGGAGTCTTAAAAAGAGCGGGTCACACAGAAGCAGCGATCGATTTAGCACGTTTAGCGGGGTTATACCCTGCAGGGGTAATCTGTGAAATCCAAAATAATGACGGTTCGATGGCGAGATTACCGCAATTATTTGAGTACGCGCGCAAACATCAACTGAAAATAATTAGTATCGCTGACTTGATTAGTTACCGTTTACAACACGATCGCTTTGTGAAAAGAGAAGCAGTCTGTCAACTACCTAGTCAGTTTGGCACATTTCACCTCTACGCTTATCGTAATCTCTTAGATAATAGTGAACACGTAGCGATCGTCAAAGGAGATATCGAGTCATTCCGTGATCAACCAGTAATGGTGAGAATGCACTCAGAATGTCTGACAGGGGATGCTCTTGGCTCTTTGCGTTGTGACTGTAGAATGCAGTTAAATGCAGCATTAAAAATGATTGAAGCCGCGGGATTTGGTGTAGTAGTGTATCTTAGACAGGAAGGGAGAGGTATCGGCTTAATTAATAAACTAAAAGCCTATTCTCTCCAAGATATGGGTTTAGATACGGTGCAAGCTAACGAAAAATTGGGCTTTCCCGCTGACTTGCGAGACTATGGTATGGGTGCGCAAATGCTCAATGATTTAGGAATCAGTAAAATTCGTTTAATTACCAATAACCCGCGTAAAATCGCGGGCTTAAAAGGTTATGGCTTAGAAATAGTAGAGAGGTTACCTCTATTAATCGAAGCAAATGACTATAACTCGATTTATTTAGCTACCAAAGCCAAGAAACTAGGTCATATGTTGTTACAGACCTATTTAATCACCATTGCGATCGCTTGGCAACAGGAAACAGAATCAATTCAGGAAAATTATGAGAAATTGGCTAAAATTCGCCATCTCGCTGAAACATATCATTTAGTAATACAAGAAGAAGCACGACCAGTAGCGATCGCCCTTTTTAATAATCCTGCTTTAATTTTCCATCTCGGTTTTGATCAAAGTGATTTAGCTACATCTAATTGGTATCAAGATAGGAATCACCCCTATTTACAAGCAATTGCTAGTATTTTAACTGAATTAAGTAATTGGTCTTCTCTGAAGTATTTAGAATTTCTGATTTCTACTGGAGACGATCCCATGACTGGTTTACAGGTTAAACTAGATAGAAGAAACTTTCCTAGTGCTCAATCTTTAGTTAATCTAGCCAAGGAGTTAGAAACACAGATTATTTATACACTTGTAGTGTAAGAACAACTCTTGTCCAACCTGATTAACAGATAATAACTCTAGGAGTTGTGGTGAAGGTAAGCCCAAACCATCTACAGGGGTGGGTGAGTCTTTACCTCCTAACATAATTGGACAAATAGTTAGCCAAAATTCATCAATTAACCCTAAAGCTAATAAAGACGCCACTAACTCTCCTCCTCCCAAGACACCTAGTTTAGTGATTCCCAATTGATGCAATTGAGTTAAGATTGCTAACCATTGAATCTCATCATTAATAATTAAGCGCTCAAAAGCAGTAATTTGCTCATTTTGCCAGATTTCAGCACCAGTAGTGGTAGTGATTAACCAACGAGACACAGGTTGAGTAAAGAAAGGTAACTGAGGGGAAATTTCACCAGAATAGGAAATAACGATATTAATAGGTTGCCATTGAGAGTTAGGGATGGTTATAGTTGTACCATAAGCTCTTAATGTGCCTGCTCCGAATAAAATAGCGTCGAATTGAGTTATAAGCTCTCTTAAGTGCTGTTTATCTGCAAGAGAAGTAAATGTAGCTCTAGTTTTATGGCGATCGCTAATTTTGCCATCAGCAGTCATTGCTAGAATAGCTGTTAACTTCATCATCATTTTTTTACTCATGTTTCCCATTCCACAACTTTCTTTTCGTCGCATTTTATTTTTAGGCTTATTTGGAATGACAATGCCGGTTTTACTTGGTGGTATAGGTTTAACCTATCTTAAAGCTAGGTCAGCTTTTTTAGAGACAGGGAGACAAAATTTAACCCAAAGTGCGATCAGAAAGGGAGAAGATATCCAAAACTCAATCGAAGCTCTTCGTAATCATTTAGTAACAGCGAGTCAGAGTTCTTTACTACAAACTGGTAACATTTCAGATTATCAACTTTTTCTGAATCAATTGCAAACAGATTTACCCACTCATATCAACTGTGTGCAACTAATTAACTTAGCAACTAACCAATTAACCGCTAATACTTGTACTGAGAATATGTTAGTTGAATTGAACAATCAATGGTCACCAAGACAAGAAAATATTTTAACCACCTCTAAACAAGTTTATGTACAACAAATTTTACCCCAAGCACAAACCAATACAGATAATCAACTAGAGTTAATTTTAGCAGTGCCAGTTTATAATCAGTCGGGAAATTTAACATATGGATTAGTAATCAAAGCAGCTTTACTCAAACAAGAGAAACCCACTCCAGGGATACTAATTGGTTATCCCGTGGTTATTAATCAAGAAGGAGTTATTTTAACTCATCCTTTACCCCATCAAGTTGGACGTAATATAGATGAGTTAAGCGACGCACCAAGATTACAAAGGTTAGTAGAAAACGCGATCGCAGGTGAAGAGAATTTTTTACACTTATTCGCGTTAGAAAAAAATGGTTTAGAAGTAGTAGCCGGTTATAGTTCCCTTCCCAATCCTGTTACCTTAGAAGAAGGACAAATGTGGGTTATTTTAGCAGTAACTCCTCTAGAAGATGCACTTATTCCTTTAGGAGATATTTGGCAAGTTTTATTAGGAATGGGAGTTTTAATGTTTATAATTAGTGCTTGGGTAATGTTATTAATTGCCAATACCTTAGCACGTCCATTAGAAAGACTCAGAGATTATGCTTTAGAAACTAAACATTTAGAATCTAACGAAAAAATACCTCAAGATTTTTATATTCGAGAAATCAAGCAACTTTCCGAAGGTTTAAATCTAATGATTGATCAGTTAAAAACTTGGGGAAAAAAAGTAGAGCAATATTGGGAAGAAGCCAAAATAGCCAACCAATTAAAAATCCAATTTCTCGCCACAACATCTCATGAATTAAGAACACCACTCAATGGCATAATTAACTTGATCGAGTTAGTAAGAGGAGGATTTTATAACAGTGAAGAAGAAAAGCAAGAATGGTTACAAAAATCAGAAGAATCAGCCAGATATTTACTCAGTATAATTAATTCCATTTTAGATATTACCCAAATAGAATCTGGTAAAGCTTCAGTACAATTAGAGTCTTTAGATCTTAATAATTTAATTAAAAATATTGTTGATTTAAAGAAAATAGAGATAGACAAAAAAGGTTTAAGGTTAGCCGTTAATTTATCTGATAATATCCTAATGGTGTATGCAGACAGTCTCAAATTAAAACAAGTTCTGACTAATGTCATTCATAATGCCATCAAATTTACCGAAACAGGAATGATTAGTATTAGTAGTCAAATAGTCGATAATTTAGTGATCATTAGTATTAAAGACACAGGAATTGGTATAGCGCCAGAATTACAAAGTAAACTATTTAGACCCTTTGAGATGATTGACTCTTCAACTACTCGTAAAAACGAAGGAACAGGATTAGGATTAGCCATTTCCCGCAGCTATACAGAATTAATGGGAGGGACAATTGATCTGTATAGTGAAGGAATCGAGCAAGGAACTACTGTACAAATCAGGTTACCATTATTATGCCAAAAAGAAGAACTTGCCATTAGTAGTTTAAATGGTCAAGTTCAACAAAATTAATCCCCGTAGATACTAGTTTTCACCTTACCGCGGAAGACAACGTATTGATAAATGTTATAGAACAACATAATCGGAATCAACACACCGATAAAAATGAGCATAAATACCAAAGAGCTAGGAGAAGCAGCAGCTTGATAGATAGTAATAGTCGGTGGAATGATATAAGGAAAAACGATCAAAGCCAACCCCAAAAAAGTGAGGACATAAATAAGGATAGTCATCACAAAAGGGGTTACTTCCTGACGTTTATTCAACCCAGTAATTAAGCGCCAAATCAAGAAAGTTCCTACAACAGGAATCAGAGCAAAAATGTAAACAAAGGGTTGTTGAAATAAACGTAATCGAATCTCATCAGAGAGGAAAGGAGTAGCAACAGTGATGGCTACAGCGCCGATGAGAGTAGTTACCGCAGCGATTTTAGCGGTTTTATAATGAGTTTCTTGTAACTTACCCTCTGTTTTCATCACCAGATAAGTAGAGCCAATCAAGACATAACCCTGAATCAAAGTCAAAGCTACTATAGCATTGTGCCAATTTAACCAATCCCAGGTAGAGCCAATAAAATGACCACTTGCATCTACCTTAATCCCATCGATAACCGCACCGAGAGAGAATCCTTGACCAAGTGCAGCCAGAAAACTTCCCGCACCAAAAGCAAAATTCCAAAAGATCTTATTATCAGAATGTTCGCGAAATTCAAAAGCCACAGCGCGGAAGATAAAACCAAACACCATAGTTAAGATAGGGATATATAACGCGGTGAGAATCGTACCATAGGCTAGGGGAAAAGCCCCAAATAATGCGCCACCCATTAAAACTAGCCAAGTTTCATTAGCATCCCAGACATTACCTAAACTAGTCATGAGAATACCGCGTCTTTCCTCACTAGAAGCAGTCAGAGAGAGAATCCCCACACCCAAGTCAAAACCATCGAGCACAACGTAGAGAAATAAAAACAGTACGAGGATAAAAAACCAAACTTGGGGTAAAAAATAGCCGAGTGTTTCCATAGTTAATCTCCTTATTGTGCTTCAACAGGGCGACTATCTGGTCTGTGTTCAGCGGGCTCTACTTTAAGACCAACTATGGGTTCACCTGGAATAGGTAGGTCAAGATTAGGACCTGTGATAATAATGCGACGACCAAAATAGAGAGCACAGACAAAGAGAATAGAATAGACTGTGACAAAACCGATCAGTGAGCCGAGTACGTCACTAGGAGGGATAACCGAAGCAGCATCAGCGGTGCGAATTTGTCCGTAAAGAGCCCAGGGTTGTCTGCCCACACAACGTACAATCCAACCGCACTCAATGGCTAAATAACCCAGAGGTCCTGCAAATAGCCAACTTAGTAATAACCAGCGTTGTTTAATAATTTTTTCGTTAGAGAGACTACCGCGTAACCATTGAATGAGGGTAATTAACATTAATCCTGCTAAAAAGAAGCCCACGGCGATCATGATGCGGAAGGAGTAGTAGATTAGACCAATCATTTTGGGGCGTTCTGTTGGTTGCCACTCTTTTAATCCCAATACAGGTGAGGGTAGTTCTTTTTTTAGTTCGAGGATATAACCGAGAGCGTTAGGAAAGCTTATTTCCCAGTCGTTTTTTTCTTCAGCTTCATTAGGTAAAGCTAGCATACTCCAGGGAGCGCTTACTCCTGCGGGGATAGTTTCCCATTGGGCTTCCATCGCTGCTAGTTTAGTGGGTTGATATTGATAGACTTGTTCACCGCTGAGATGTCCTGCGTAAATTTGCAGTGGGGCGATGGCGATCGCTGCTATCAAGACTATTTTGAATGATTTGCTAAAAAATTCTTGATGACGTTGATTGAGGATATACCAAGCGCTGATTCCACCGATAACGAATAGGGAGGTTTCCCAAGTAGCTAGGGACATATGTAAAACGCTTTTTGCCATAAAGGGATTAAAAATGGCGGCAAAAAAATCTTTAACGATAAATTTGCCGTTAACCAATTCACCGCCTGCGGGTGTTTGTAGCCAAGAATTAGCGGTTAAAATCCAGAATGTAGATAGGTTAGCGCCAAAGGCTACTAGGATAGTTGCTAAATAGTGGATGAGGGGGTTAACCCGTTCCCAACCAAAGAGCATAATTCCTAAGAAACCTGCTTCTAGCATAAACGCCATAGAGGCTTCAAAACCGAGGACACTACCGAAAAAGTCTCCTACTGCTTCAGAAAAGGGTGCCCAATTTGTACCGAATTGGAATTCCATGGGTACACCACTAGCTACCCCAATCCCGAAGTTAAGTACGTAGAGTTTTGCCCAAAACCTAGCGTGATGATAGTAAGCAGGGTTACGGGTTTTTAACCATAATCCCTCTACTATGACTAGATAGATGGACATTCCCGTAGTTAATACGGGCCAAAGCATATGAAATATCGCTGTTAAAGCGAATTGGGTTCGCGATAGAGCGACTGTATTGCTGAAAAAATCCATAAAACTTTATATTTACTAGATTATTGACTCTAATATAAATAACAATTGTTTAAGTATTCTGTTTTTTTGTAAATTTTTAAGATTCTCAAAGATTAGGTTAAAAAAAATTTATAATTTTTAATATATATTAATATGGAGAAAAGCACGTGACCATTAACTTTATCAAAGAAAAGAAAGAAGTTGTTGTAGCCACTGGAGCAAATCTGAGAGAGAAAGCCTTGCAAAATGGCATAGATTTGTACACTTTAAAGGGAAAATTGATGAATTGTGGGGGTTATGGTCAATGTGGTACTTGTATCGTGGAAATAGTCGAGGGGATGGAGAATCTCTCTGAGCCTACGGAATTTGAACAACGTAAACTCAAGAAAAAGCCTAGTAATTATCGTTTAGCTTGTCAAACCTTGGTCAATGGTCCTGTTAGCGTCAATACAAAGCCTTAGTCTGTTGTGAGCAAAAAATGATATCCTATCTTTAGCTCGGATTAATTAGTTTACAGGTGTTTTTCTATGCAAGTTAATGATCTTGGTTTTGTGGCAACAATTCTCTTTGTATTAGTTCCTACCGTTTTTCTACTAATTCTATTTATCCAAACCGACTCAGGTCAAAGAGAAAGATAAAAAAAAGCCCCGCGAGTAACGCGGGGTATTTTTTCTTTAACATCATTGAGCATTGACTAATTCTTTGTGATGTATTTGTAAGACTTCGGGATGTTCAGCGCAAAATACTTGAAAGGCTGTCATTTCAGGAGCATCATCGCCATTTTGATAGGCTATTTCTGTTTCTAATTCATCTACTAAAGCCCAAGCTTCTAAACAACTAGGAGAGGTTGCACCGTTAATGGCTGCTAGAGAGCGTGCTTCTTCGATCGCTCTGGCTAATTCACGTTTGAGCAGGGGTGCTTTAGGATTTTCGACAAAATCACCTTTATGTAGAATATCTCTTTCAGAAATTATGCCTAATAATTCGCCTTGGATAACAGGAGCGATACGTATGCCTGTTTGAGCAAATAAGCGCGCGATGTATTCTACTCCTAAATCTGGGTTGACAACGATACAAGGTTTGGTCATGACTTCATAAACCCGAACTTTAGTTGTATCTTTTCCATAAGCAACTACTTTAGTAACGATATCATTATTGGTAATAATTCCATAAGCGTCTTGAGAATTGCGTATATCTACAACCAAAGCTTGGAGATTGTGTAGTTTCATTAATTTTACAGCTTCAGCTACTGTAGCAGATCCGCGAATAGTTACAACTTCGGTAGTCATGATTTGGGAAGCTTTTAACATTATCATAATCCTTAACTCCTTTTTGTTCAATCTGAACTTAATCGTTTTTCTTTTGGTGTTCTTTGTTACTGAATTCATCATAGCTTTTTAAAAATATGCCCGAGTAGAAAAACATTAAATTAACTTAATTAAAAATAATTAAAAAAAACTCAAAAATTACTACTATTACTAGGTATAGTTTAGAAAAATTTAGAAAATTTTTTGGGGGTTAGGGTGTGATCATTTTTGAGGTTAGGTAGAGTAATTAATCAGATAGGGTGTGAGTATTAATCTACTCAATAAAAAAACCCCCATCTTCATGACTACAGGGATTAGATGGAGGTTTTGATTGTGAGTATGTTAGAGTATTCCTTTAGAACTAGGAATCTGACTAGCACGTAAAGGATCGATGGCGATCGCCATACGTAAAGCGCGAGCAAAAGCTTTAAAAGTAGCTTCAATAATATGATGAGAATTAATCCCCTCTAGTTGACGTATATGTAGGGTTATCTGACTATGGTTAACCAAAGCGACAAAAAACTCTCTCACTAGTTGAGTGTCATAATTTCCCACCCTTTCGGTAGGAATCTCTAGACTATAGTTTAAATAGGGACGTCCCGAAAAATCTAGGGTAACTTGAACTAAAGCTTCATCTAGAGGAGCAACAAAGTTACCAAATCTGACTATACCACGGCGATCGCCGATAGCTTTGGCGATCGCTTGTCCTAGGGTAATTCCCACATCTTCGTTAGTATGATGGTCATCGATTTCCCAGTCTCCTGTTGCTTTAATTTCCAAATCAATCAGACCATGGGATGCTAATTGATGTAACATATGATCTAAAAAAGGAATACCCGTGTTAACTTGACATTGACCTCTACCATCGAGATTGATATCAACCTGTACATCGGTTTCCCCTGTAGTTCTATTGAGAGAAGCTACTCTATTTCCTGTCAGATAATCTGTTGTTTTTATTTCTGTGGACATATGGTCAAACTCTCCTAATTACTATTTATCCTCATCGAAATCGGAAAATAGTTCAAAATCGTCACTTTGAACATCTTTTTCTAAATCGTCTAATTCTAATAAAGCTGCTAAATCATCATCAGAATTATCTTCTCCTAACATTTCCATAAGATCTAGATCATCTTCTGTTTGACTATTATTGAGCTGATTTTCTTCAAAAGACATCAAATCACCTAGATCATCGTCACCACCGATTAAATCCATTAAATCCGCATCATCGGTTAGAGATTCTTCGGCTGTTATATTTGGGGTTTCTTCTTCAACCAAGAACAAATCATCTAAGTCATTAGACTCTTGAGTAGCTTCTAACTCACTGTCAAAGGGGTTAAACTCATCGGTACTAATCATCTCTGAGAAGGGATCATCGCTATTGACTACAGGTGATGATTCCTCGGAAAAAGCTTCTAATTCTTCTACAGAAATTAGTTCTGAGAAGGGATCTTCTTGTTCTTCTATTGTGGCTGATTCTTCAGCTCTGAGCATAGCATTAATTTCTTCAGAGCTAATAATTTCCGTATCACGACTGACTCCAGTTTCTTGTTCTGGAAATGGGTAAACCATGTTATCGGTATCTATTTCTGCAAATTCTTCTATGTCCTCTTGGGTATAGATTTCCGTTTCAGTAGAGATTGCTTCTGGTTGAGATACTAACTCTTCTATTTCCTCTTGGGTATAGATTTCCGTTTCAGTAGAGATTGCTTCTGGTTGAGATACTAACTCTTCTATTTCCTCTTGGGTATAGATTTCCGTTTCAGTAGAGATTGCTTCTGGTTGAGATACTAACTCTTCTATTTCCTCTTGGGTATAGATTTCCGTTTCAGTAGAGATTGCTTCTGGTTGAGATACTAACTCTTCTATTTCCTCTTGGGTATAGATTTCCGTTTCAGTAGAGATTGCTTCTGGTTGAGATACTAACTCTTCTATTTCCTCTTGGGTATAAATAGCTTCTGGTTGAGATACTAACTCTTCTATTTCTTCTTGGGGTGCTGTAGTTGTTGTAGCTACAATAGTTGGTGCTTCCTCTAGGAATTCGGGAGTTGTTTGAGTTGATGTTGTTGTTAAATCTCTGATGCGTTCTTCGTAATCTTGTTTGACTGATTCTAGTTCCCGAGTTAAAGCGCTATTACGATTTGCCGTTTCATTATAAGCTCTTTCTAAATCGTGTATTCTGTCTTGGTAGTTTGCTGTTAACTGTTTAAGTTCTTCTAATTCAGCGCGATCGCCCGAATCATGAGGACGAGATTGTTGTAATTGTTGAATTCTTTCTTGACTTTGTTGATGAGACTCTTCTAACTCAGCTAGTTGACGTTCATAATTCCCCTTAATCTGTTCTAACTGATGGATTTGTTGAGTATATGATTGTTCTACTTGTTGAATTTGAGACTGTTGATCTTCGGTTAAACCATTTAATCGTTGTTCTAACTGTTCTTTTTCTAGTCTTAGGGTTGTAGTATCTTCTTTGAGAATCTCGTTTTCTCTTTCTACGTCGCGAATTTTTTTGTTAGATTCTTGTTTTAGTTGTTTGAGTTTTTGTTCTTGAGCTTGTAATTGTTGTTTTTGCCAAAAGACAAAACCAATTCCTACTGCTAAACCTATGGCGAATCCTATTAAAGCGGCTGACATGATTACCTCCTAATTTGCTTAATTTTAAGTGTTTTTTATTAAGAGCACTTTTTTTGAGATTTGGCAACAGAAATCTTACTTGAAATTTAGTCTGATGCTAAAATTAACTAATCTTAATATTTTGGTTTGTTTAAGTTCTTTTCAGCATAAGCCTCATAAACTGCTTGCACATTATACCAATTTAGAAAGATTCGAGCAATTTCTAAGGCTAATTGAGATTGTCCTTGCTTGATTAACTTTCCTAAAAAGGTGCTCAGGGTTTTTTCGTTAAGTCTCCCATTGAGAGTAAGCATCCCCCAGAGGAGACGATGTAACCAAGTCATTTGAATCATCATCCGAACGTTAAAAGTTGGGTGTTTTTCGTAAAACAGGATACCCATGCGTCCCCTTTGTTTTTCTTTTTCGATTAAATTAGGAATTTGTTCTAAACTAAAGGGAGGATGCCAATGATAACCTACTGCTTGAGGACATTTAATTAATTTTAACCCTAGTTTTTGCAGACGTACACCTAATTCCAAATCTTCCCAACCATAAAGTTGAAATCTAGTATCAAATAATCCTGCGGTTTCTAGCCATTTTTTGGCGATCGCCACATTACCTGTAGCGAAGTAAGCCGCGGAGAAGTCGGTTAACTTATAGGGCTCTGAGGTAGGATCATCAAAGTTAGCGGTATTGACTACCCTTCCATAGGTGAAGAGGCGATCGTTTCCTAATTTTGTTTGGTTAGTGATCAGACAATGAGCGTGAGCTTCGATAAAATTAGCTGTAACCACCAAATCACTGTCAATAAAGATAATTATATCTCCCGTTGCTTTAGCTACCCCTAGATTGCGCGCTAGGGCCGGTCCTGCGTGATTTTGGGTGATAACCTTAACATGGGGTAATTGTGCTTTAGCTTCAGATAACCAGGTTAAGGTATTATCTGTTGAGCCATCATCAACGACAATTACTTCATAACCATTTATATAACCACTAGTAATAAATTGTGTTTCTAAAGCTAGTAAACACTTGGCTAAAATAGGTTGACGATTATAGGTAGGAATAACAACACTAAAAAACATAGAAATATTTATTTACCTTGACGCTTGCGCGCTTGTACTTGAGCACGTAATAATTTTAGTTGATAGGGATCTAAATCTTTTCGCCAAACTAAACGATGACCTCGAATAACAGCTCCCTGTGTTGCTAAACATTCTAACCAACCCTTGAGACGACTGATTTTACCCTTATCGGTGTATAAACCCCATTGCTTTTCTTGGCGAGTTAGATTAGCAAATTTAGCATAATTAGGGTACTCAGGATGAACTAAACTATCTTTGCGGTGGATAATCGGGGGGTTATCATCCTCTAGGTAGTCAAGATAATCAATTTTTAGGGTATCTAAAGCAACGCTCATGGTATGCTTTACCAAAGGATGGGCTGTGGTGTCAAAATCGGGACAAGCTAAATAGGTAATTTGGGGTTTTTGCCAAGAAAATTTAATCAAGTTAGTTGCTTCTAAACGTCCAAAGTTACGACTAGCACAACCTTCGTATAAACGCAACATCGGATCTAAACTATCTAAAGCAGTAATATGAATTAAAAAAGAATCAGCAGATTTTTGCCCAATGGGACTATTATCGGCTAAATCTTGGAGATTTTCCAAATCATGGAGACTGATGAGCATTAAACTAGCTAAAAGACAAGCTTTTTGATAACTACCAAACAAAGCTTTAATATCCTGTCTAACTAGAGGGGGTAGTTGTTTAAAAGTAGGACGAACCCGAAAAGTACTCAAAGCAATATAGAGAAGTAAATCTTGACGACGTTGTTCGGCGATCGCTTCCCATTCGTTAACGTCGGTAACCTGAGAAATCAATTTAAACCCGCGACGAATACTCCCTAATTCAGAGATCACCTCTGATTCGTTACTTAATTCTCCTTTGACGGGAAGACGTCCCCTACGAGTCATAAAACCCATTAAGGGTGCTAATAACTCCTGATAATCCTCATAACGTTTACTAGAGTGAGATAAACCAGGTATGCGTAACCTTCGCTGTAAACAACTAGCGCGGAAATTTTCGCCAACCACTTGATCCCGAAAGATAAAAAATATACCTAAATCTACGGGAATCGCATCTACTCCTAAGACTTGGTCAAGATAATTTTTTAACTCAGTTGGGTGATAATATTTCTGGAAGGTATTGCGATTAGTAATCACGCCATCTCCATAACTTAACCAACCTTGATAACTATCGTCTAATAACACTTGAGCTGCTACTATTAATACTTGTTTGGTTAATTCCCAAGCTTGTTGTAAGGTTTGACGACGTTCGTTAAAGTCTTCAATCACGTTGAGGATATACCCTAAATTGACGATATCACTATTAATTAGGGGTTGATCTTTACAGTAATGAGGATCCCATCCGCTACTTTGATAACCAAGATCTGCTATTTGACGGACATCTTCTCCATGACCACAACCATAGTCAAAGAAAGTTGTTTCAGGAGTGAATAAACCCGCGTGTAACGCTAAACGTACAGGACGAGATAGCCGACGACGATGTATAGCTGCTTTGTGACGTTCTACGATTATTGTCTCTAGTTTAGGTTGAAGAGTACAAACCAGATTATGTCCTCTAAACTCTAGATGTTGTGCTTTTAAGCGTTGTTGCCATTCTAACCGATTACCGATTAAATGAGATTGCTCTAGTAATCCTAATTGTTCTTCTATGTGGGTAAGATAACTAAATTTTTGGTAACCAGGGTGATTGCGATTAACAAAGGTTTCTTTACGATGGAGTATCGGAGGATTTTTACTTTGAGTATAATCCCAGATTTTCTCTTCTAGGGTATCCATATTGATGATGATACTAGTAGCTAAAGCAGGATGGGGATCATCTTCAAAGTGGGGATAAAATAAGTAGGAAACTAATAATTTATTGGTACTAAATTTAACCAAGGTAGCATTTTTACTCTGCTCGTTGACTGTACTAGCTACTTGTTCATACTTTTGCAAAAGGGGATCAAGTTCTGTTAGATAATATTTGTGAACATAGAGTGCTTGGGGTAATAGCTTACCAATGGTACTATTATGACAACAGGCGGCGATCGCCTCTAATTGATAACGCATAGATGTAATTATGAACAAACCTAGGGCAATAGTTAGCGGTTATTATGGTAAGGGTAACGCGGGAGATGAGGCTTTATTGTTATCTCTTTTGCAAATGTTACCTCCTTCAATCACTCCTATTGTCCTTTCTGCTGATCCTACAGCAACTAGGGCTATTTATGGTGTAGAAAGTATTCCGAGGCGATCGCTTTTCCCTGTCTTATCATCTTTATCTACTGCTGATTTATTTATTTGGGGTGGAGGTAGTTTATTACAGGATGTGACTAGTTTAGCTAGTCCTTATTATTATCTTGGTTTAATGACTTTTGCTCAACGACTAGGTTTAAAAACTTTTGCTTGGTCTCAAGGTATTGGTCCAGTAAAAGCGCAAATTACCCAAAAATTGACTAAATCTGTCCTGCATAATTGCACGAAAATTAGTGTCAGAGATAATGCTTCGGCTAAGTTACTCCAGGATTGGCAAATACCTTGTTTAATTGCTCCAGATCCAGTGTGGTCTCTAGAATCTTATCCTGTTAAAGAGATTCAAAAAATCAGATCTCCTAGAGTAGCTGTTAATTTACGTCCTACAGCTGCTCTTACTCCTTCACGTCTTAGTTATCTTACTAAAGCTTTAAAAGATTTTCAATTAGCTACTAACGCGTCTTTAATTTTTCTCCCTTTTCAAGTTAGTCAAGATCTTCCTCTGATTAAACAGGTTACCGCTGAACTTTCTGGTGATTATCATATTCTCTGTTTAGATGATCCTCGCGCTTTAAAAGGTGTTTTCCGCGGTGTAGAAATGCTGATAGGTATGCGTTTGCATAGCTTTATTATGGCGATGGCTGAAGGTTGTCGTTGTTTTGCGTTAAGCTATGATCCTAAAGTTACTCAATTGCAGTTAGAGTTAAGTATCCCTGGTTGGCATTTAGCAGATCTTCCTGAGAGTGCTGATTTAATTAGTACTACTTGGCTTAATGAATATGTTAACGGAGATTCTCTTAATTCTGCTCAAATTCAATCTTTAGTAGATCGTTCCTGGTTACATCAACAACTTTATAAGGAGTATTTCTATGAGTGAGTTAAATCCTAATACTGATTCATCTATACAGTCTGAGATTCAAAAAATTATGTTTTCTTTTCAGATTGAATCTCCCCCAGAAATTATTACGGAAAATCAAGAGTTTTTAGCTGATAATATTATTGATGATTTGGTCGATTGTTTGGTTGAAGAATCCGAACCTACTCTACCTCAAGTTAATGTTTATGAACTTCCTGTTTCTGAACCTGTAGAAGTTGAAACCAATCATGATTTAGAATTAGAAAATTCTCAACTTAAGGCTAAAATAACTGAGTTAGAATCTGTGATTAATTCTGCTCAAACTCCTCAAGAAAATCCTGAAACTGAACTCTTAATTAACCAATTAGAAATAGCTCAGCAAACGATTAAAAATCAACAGTTAATGATCGAAACTCTCTCTCGTCAATTAGCCGAAACTCAAGAACATTTATCAAATTTAGAGAGGGAATGTTCCCAAGTTCAAGATAACTATAATCAACAGACTTACAAACTTCTAGAAACAGAAAAACAGTTACAAGAATTACATGGAAGGTTATTAAGACAACAGCGCTATACTTTAGAATATAAAACTGTTTTAGAAGAATGTTTTAAAGAAAGTAGCGCCACAATTCTGTTAGCTAATAATTCTGTAACTAAACCTACTCCTGAAAGTCAAGAAAAACCTCTTGAGCAACCTAAACCTAAAGCTCATTGGCCCTCCCCAGGAATTGATCGTGTTCCTGAAACAACGATTAAAAAGATGAAAAAGGCGATCGATTTACCTACTTTTATGTAGCACTAAAAAATACGTATTTTGCTATCTAGATCTTTTCGCATTATGGGGAAAATTGTCTCTAAAATTAGACTTTTTTCCTCTTTCCACCTGCCAATTACCTACACAATCATACTATTAAGTAATATCATGTCGGTTAAATCACTATAATAAAATCGAAACGAAGTTCAGCATTAGGCTCTGCGTAGCAACCGCAAGGTCTCTATAACTATTATAGGGTCAATTATATTAACGTTTATTTAGACCTACCTACTTAGCATTTCTTTTGATTATTAATATAACTTTCTAGAACATCATTGATTAAATCTTCATATTTTTTTTCTTGAGCATGACTTTTGAACCAGTCTAATATATCAGATCTAATATTAATGCTATCTACTTTTGGTTTTAGTTGTTTGATTCTTTTAGCATTTTTAAAAAACTCTTCATCTAGCTCTGGTATATCAGAGTAATCAATATCTTCATCGGACATTTCCAATAAAGTTTTATGTCTTTCTTCTTCTGACATATTAGCAAAATCATAAGGATTCATATTGTTTTTTCTCCTTTTTATTGGCTTTTCTTGCTGAAATCAGACGGATCTCCCCGTTTCTTTCAGTATATACAACAA
>RECR01000071.1 GCA_007693955.1 Gloeocapsa sp. DLM2.Bin57 | reverse complement strand
AATTGCCTTATCTTCTTTTTCCAGTCTCAGTTTTAGACTTATTCAGCAAGCCCTACATAAGATTTGGGCGCTAAAACTGGTATATATTTTACTTTGACTCTAACTAACTCAATCATATATATTATATATATAAGGACTTACGTTAATTATCACCATTCCTCGTGATTTTCCTGAGATAATTGACTAAATTTTGAGCTTAAGGTTTGCCAATCTATTTGACTATTAGGAGTATGTTGATAAATTTTACCTTGGTGTAACCAGAGGATTTGTTGTGCGAATTGTTGGACTAAATTTAATTGATGATTAACCATAATAATGGTCATTTGACGTTCTTGAGCTTGTTTGATGAGCGTTTCCATGAGATGATGGGCTACAGCTACATCTAAAGCTGAGGTAGGTTCATCTAGTAGTAATATTTTCGGTTCTTGAATTAAAGCACGAGCGATCGCTACTTGTTGTCGTTGACCTAGTGATAATTGTAGTTCGTTACGTTCTAACCAACTTTCGGGTATATGTAATTGTTCTCGCCAATAATCAATTCTTGCTTTAATTAGAGTCGCAGATTGTTTTTGTAAGATTAAAGGATAAGCTAAAGCATCAGCGACAGTCATACCTAATAGTTTAGGTTCTTGGAGAACTAATGCTATCATAGATCGCAGTTTAAAGACAGAAATTGTCGTAATATCTTGTTGTTGAAAATAAATCTTACCTTGAGTAGGACTATTAAGTCTATTGAGTAATCTTAACAGAGAGGTTTTACCAGAACCAACTGTACCAATAATACCAAGGCGATCGCCCTGTTTAACCTCAAAAGAAATTCCTGAGAGTAAATACCGAGATTGATTAGGAGTAGTTAAGCTTACTGCTGATAATTCTAAACTCATTATGTTGATAATTTCGTGCTTAGTCCAACCAATAAAATCAAAATCTTACCTACTGATGTTAGTGCGCTCTTAGCTGCAGGTCAAGTAATTGACTCTTTTGCAGCGGTAGTGAGAGAATTAGTCGAAAATTCCCTAGATGCGGGAGCAAATCGACTAGTTATCTCATTATGGCCCGATTTATGGCGTTTACAAGTGGTAGATAACGGTTGTGGAATGTCACCTGAAGATTTACGTTTAGCTTGTGCTCCCCATAGTACCAGTAAGATTACTCAATCACAAGATTTACATCAAATCAAGAGTTTAGGATTTAGGGGAGAAGCCCTCTATAGTTTAGCGCAATTGGCTGATTTAGAGATTTTAAGCCGTCTTAATCAACAAAATTCTTTAGGATGGTGTTTAGTTTATCGAGAAGGAAAAATAGTCTCTCAAGAGAATATAGCGATCGCTCCTGGAACTATTATTAATGTTAGTAACCTCTTTCAAAATTGGGAAGTCAGGAGAGACGCAATCCAAAAAAATAGTAAACCTAAACTTAAAGAGATTCAAAAACTAATTGGGGATATGGCTTTAACTCATCCTCAAATCAATTGGCAAATTAAACTTAAAGATCAACCTTGGTTAAGAATTAGTCCTAGCAATAGCCCCAAAGAAATCATACCACAAATCATTAAAGCGATCACTCTCAATGATTTAATCCAAAAAGAATGGGAATTTAACTCTGGTAAAATAACTCTGGTGATGGGGTTACCAGATCGTTGTCACCGTCAACGTCCAGATTGGGTTAAAATAGCTATTAACGGTCGTGTAGTCAAATGTCCTGAACTTGAACAAACAATTTTAGCTAACACAGTCAGAATGTTTCCTCGCGATCGTTATCCCTTATGTTTTCTCCATTTACAGATTACACCAGAACATATTGATTGGAATCGTCACCCCGCTAAATCAGAAGTATATCTAGAAAATAACACTTTTTACCAAGAGCAAATTAAAACCACACTAACAGAAATATTTAAACTTAATTTAGAACATCTAGAGCCTGGGGTTCACAATCAACGAGTTAAACAATTACTGAAAGTTTCCGAGCCTCAACAAGGTTATCATCTTAATAAACTTCCCCAATCAGAAATCAGTCTGATGCAATTAAAAGCTTTAACTCAAGTTCATCGCACTTATATAGTCGCTGAACATAGTAATGGTTTATGGTTGATTGAACAACATATAGCTCATGAACGAGTTATCTACGAACAATTACAACAAGATTGGTCTTTAGTTGCTCTAGATAAACCAATTATGCTCAATACAATTAGTAATCAAGCTAGGGAAAACTTAGAAAATTTAGGGATAATAGTAGAAAATTTTGGAGAACAAACCTGGTTGATCCGCAATATTCCCGCTACTTTAGTTAATCGCTCTGATTGTCATGAAGCTTTGATAGAATTAAGTCAAGGTGGGGATTTAGACAGTGCACAAGTGGCGATCGCTTGTCGTAGTGCAATCCGCAATGGTACAGAATTAAGCTTAACACAAATGCAAAACTTACTTGACCAATGGCAAATGACGCGCAATCCTCGTACTTGTCCCCACGGAAGACCAATTTATTTATCCTTAGAAGAGTCTAGTCTAGCGCGTTTTTTCCGTCGTCATTGGGTAATTGGCAAAAGTCATGGAATTTAGATGATGAAAAACCTAGCTAATTTAATCGCAGCTACTCTAATCATGGGTTGGATTGTCAGTGTTGCGGTTTTTTCGATTCAAAATATCCAACCAGTTAGTATCAGTTTTTTAGTTTGGGAATCGATTACAATGCCCATAGGAGTTTTATTAGCCTTTTGCGTGGGTTTTGGTCTGATTTTAGGCGCGATCCTCCCTCTTGCTTGGGGATTACTCGTTACTAGTAAAAAGAAAAAACCCTTACAATATTAACGATAGGAGTATAAAATGTTTTTAGTTACAGGTGCTACAGGTTCACTAGGACGCAGAATCGTTAAACAATTAAGAGCAGAAAATCTCCCTGTTAGAGCTATGGTGAGATTATTATCTCAATATCAGGAGTTAGAGACTCTCGGTGCGGAAATTTGTCTAGGAGATTTAAAACAAGATCGCGATATCGCTAGAGCTTGTCAAGGTGTAGAATATATTATCTCTACTCATGGCTCAGGAGGAGATACAGAGGCGATCGAATATCGCGCTAATGTCGAATTAATCGACCAAGCTAAAAAAAATGGTGTCAAACACTTTGTGTACATTTCCGTCATTGGTGTAGATAGAGGTTATCAAGATAGTGCAGTTTTTAAAGCTAAACGAGAGGTAGAGAAATATTTAGTTAACAGTGGGGTTAGATATACTATTCTGAGACCTTCTGGTTTTGCTAGTAGTTTGATTCCCCTGGCAGAAAGATTCAAAGAAACCGGTATCTATCTAGTGATTGGAGACACCCAAAATCGTTCCTCGATCATTAGTACCGATGATTTAGCCAAGATAGCGATCGCCTCTGTGACTAAAGAAGGAGCATTTAATCAAATTATCCCCGTAGGAGGACCAGAAATCCTCAAAAGGGAAGATATCGCCGGAATTTTCGCTAAGTTATACCAGAAAGACCCTATTATCCTCAACCCTCCCCTATTATTACTAGACGGTGTGCGCAACTTCTTTGGCTTAGTCAATCCTGATATCGCGAGAGGATTGGGAACATTAAGAACTTTATTAGCCAACGAATTCTTCTGTACTCCCGATGAAGTGGCTAGAGTGGAGCAGATTTACGATTTTCAACTAGAAACCTTGGAAAATTTCTTAAAACGTTACGTTCCCGCGGTTTAACACTGGAAAAAATCTTTCTCTTAGTGACATTTTTTGCTAAAGATTTGTAAACTATTGTTAAAATCGATTTAACTTAATTGACAAAACAGATGAATTCAAACTCAAGTAAATCACTGCTGACTCTAGAAAGGAGTCTGCTAATTGGTCATATCCTGTCGATGGGCTTTGGTTTAGCAGGATTATTAATCGTCCTACCTAATCCCCAATTTATCGCTAGTTTACCAGCAATTGGTCAAAAAGCCTTTGGGTGGTCTATGGCTGGTGGAGGAGTGGTATATATGCTCCTAGGTATAGCAACCGTAGCTATCTACGCTTATCGTAGTCTAGGATTATGGCACTGGTTGACCTTTATGTTGCCCGCTTTATTTATTTCTCTGGGTAGCGAATTACTAGGAACTAGTACTGGTTTTCCTTTTGGACATTATCGCTATCTCAACGGTTTGGGTTACAAAATCGCCGGCTTAGTACCCTTTACTATACCCCTATCCTGGTTTTATTTGGGCTTCAGCGCCTATTTAATCGCACTTCTAGGACTTTCTAACCGCAATTTGACTAATTGGCTCAAAATTCCCCTAGTAATTTCTTTAGGGTCATTATTATTAACTTCCTGGGACTTTGTTTTAGATCCTGCGATGAGCCAAACTAAAGTACCCTTTTGGTTATGGGAGCAACCTGGAGCTTTCTTTGGAATGCCTTACCAGAACTTTGTCGGTTGGTTTGGTACTGGAGTAGTATTTATGATTGTGGCTACTTTTTTCTGGAAATTTAAACCTTTATCTACTAATATACAACTAGAAACACCTCTGATTGTTTATCTAGGTAATTTTGGTTTTGCTATGATTATGAGTCTAGCCGAAGGTATTTATATACCTGTAATACTTGGAATTATACTAGGGGTTATTCCTGTACTTTGGCTTTACCGTAGTGCTAAAAATAATCAAAACTCTAACTCTCTCAATTATGAGATACTAGAAGAGCAAGGTATGCAATTACCTGTAGCTTCAATTAAGTAAGCCAAGCCTCCCTTAATATTCTCCTAGCTTGACTAGGAGATTTTTAAATAATTAATCAAACTTAATATCATCCTACAAAGGTGACCGAAAAAAGCTAATCTAGAAGTAGTAAGAAATTAAGGAAACTATGAATACACCAGCCACCAATACTTCTATACCAAATCCTAATCTACTGACAGAGGAAATCGAAGAGATTGGTTTTTCCCTAGTCGGTAATAATCTCAATCCTATGATGTTAAGTTATGAGTTTCTTACCTCTAGTGGAATTGTGCCACGTAATTGGGAATTAGCCAAACAACCCGCTACTAATCAACGGATGAGTCAGATTGCTTTTCAAAATGGGGTTAGTATCGTCGCTCAACCGGGTGTAGTTAATTTTGTCGAAGGAGTCAACGGTAAAAAACTTAAAGAGCTTTTGTCTCCTAATGTTGTTTTAGAATACATCACTAAATTACCTCATGCTGAATATCAAAGGCTCAATATTACTCCCAAAATGATTGTACCTTTTGGAGAGGGCGATCCCGATGCAGCTAGAAAATTTATCACAGAAGTTTTATTAAATGAGGGTTCTTGGAAAGAATTTGGTCAAGCACCAGTTCAAGCAAGCTTAAATCTATCTTATCAGTTAGAACAAACTATTTTCAATCTCGGTATTAATGAAGCTAAAATACAACTTCCTAATAAGGTAAGTTTAGCCGGTCTTTTGTTTGCTGGCAACTTTACTTACAATCTTCCCGAAGATAATGACGATGATCTCAAACTAGATAAATTAAAAACATACCTCAATCTTTGGCAAGAAAATATGACTACTTTTAGACAAGTAGTTAAGCAAAAGTTCTTACAAACAGCTAGTAATTCTCAAGAGAGTCTCTTTTCTTCGCTATAATTTGCTAATTAAGGAGCGCATTGACGCTCCTAACTACTAATTAAAGACAAAACAAGGGTCATAATCAATAAACAACCAGAAATCAACACAAGAAAATAAATTTTATTTTTCATTTTGTCTATTTGTGCAAATTCCCGAGGCTCTAATTTTTTAGCTTGTTTTAAATAATCTCTTTCTAGCAAAGATTGATAAATAGGATTATTATCTAAATGACTAGATTTGGTGGTTAAAGTTAAAGGATAATTACCTAAATGACTCTCTCTAGACTCCTGAATATCTTTAATTTTATGAATAGCTAGATCATTATAAGTATCCCAATTAAGTGATTGATGATAAATTTCTTCTGCTCTATCTACATCTCCTAACTCTAAATGTAAGGAAGCCTTTTCTTGTAAAGCTTTAGCAATATCATATTTACTAATATAGGGTCCAAGTTGATTAATACTCTCATAAATTTTTAAGGCTTGTTGATATTCTTTTAATCCTTTGAAAGCTTTGGCTTTTTCTAAGAGAAGTTTAGTATTAGTAGGCTCTAAACTTAATCCTTCTTCGATAAATTCTAAAGCTTTAGTATATTCTTGGGTTTTATTGTTGAGTATTCCTAAAAAGTAAAAAGCCCTAGGATAAGCGGATTTAATCCAAACAATTTGTTGATCAATTCCTTGTTTTTTTTGCCAACTATAATATTGATTAAATTCTTGTTGATTCCAAAACTTGATAACTAATTGATTAGCTTCTTCATATTGATATATATAGTTAGTAGGTGTGTTTTGAATAACTTTGAGTAATAAAGATTCTGCTTTTAAAAAATTATCTACATAAATTGCTTTAGCCGCTAAATCTACTAATTGGCAGTCTCTTGCTTCAGAGTTAGCTTCTTTATTGGTTATAAACATAGCTCGAATATCCTATTGTTTTTTCTATTTTATCTGGTTTTTTCTAGCCCATAAGTAATAGTGCTCACAGAAGCTAATAAAAATAATAACAAAATTACCCCACCAGACATACCCGAAAGAATACCGATACCTCTGAGTAAATAGATAATTGTACTTAGGGGTATGGAAATAATCACTAGGTAACGTAAAAATTCTCGCCAATATCTTCTAGACATTTAAAAATTAATAATAATTTACAACTTCATTTTTTTAATTATATAGCTCTACTTGAAAAGGGAATAGGGGAGAGGAAGAGACGGAATACCTAACCCCGAACTCATTTATAGTAGCAATTTAGCATGTTGGTGGGGAATTTGTTTATTGTTTTGCATTATTAAAAGTAAAAACAAAAAAAATGATTTATTGACTTATTTAAGCTTCAGTCAGAATTAAACTGTAAAATAAGCATAAATTAGCTTTTTAAGTGATTTAACTAGAACTAGCTAGGTTAAATGATTAAGCAACCTCTTTTCATTCCGAGAAAGATAGACAATAATGCGATCAAGGTCAAAAAAAGATTAGGAGAAAGTCAAGGTGAAAATCTCAGTTTATGGAAAAGGTGGTATTGGTAAATCAACAACGAGCTGTAATATTTCAGTAGCGCTAGCTAAAAGAGGTAAAAAGGTTTTACAAATAGGCTGTGATCCTAAACATGACAGTACTTTTACCCTGACTGGATTTCTAATCCCTACGATTATTGACACCCTACAAGAAAAGAACTTTCACTATGAAGATATTTGGCCCGAAGATGTAATTTATAAAGGATATGGTGGGGTTGATTGCGTCGAAGCAGGAGGACCACCCGCAGGGGCTGGATGTGGTGGTTATGTAGTAGGAGAAACTGTTAAATTACTCAAAGAATTAAACGCTTTTGACCAATACGATGTAATTCTTTTTGATGTTCTCGGAGACGTAGTCTGTGGTGGTTTTGCTGCTCCCTTGAACTATTCTGATTATTGTCTGATTGTCACTGATAATGGCTTTGATGCTCTTTTTGCTGCTAATCGTATCGCTGCATCAGTAAGAGAAAAAGCGCGTACTCACCGTTTACGTCTAGCGGGTTTAATCGGTAATCGCACCTCTAAACGAGATTTAATCGATAAATACGTAGAAGCTGTACCTATGCCGGTTTTAGAAATTTTACCACTAATTGAAGATATTCGAGTGTCTCGTGTTAAAGGGAAAACCCTGTTTGAAATGACCGAAAGTGATCCCTCTTTAGCTTATGTCTGTGATTACTATCTGAATATAGCTGACCAGATTTTAGCTTTACCAGAGGGAGTAGTACCTACGGGAGCACAAGATCGCGAATTATTTGAGTTATTGTCCGACTTTTATCTCAATCCTGTGAGTAATAATAACACCGCCAACGAATTAGATCTAATGATTGTTTAAGAGAGGATAATTATGACTTTAGCTAAAGAGACTAGTAATTTAGATTTTTCTTGTGAAACGGGAAATTATCATACATTTTGCCCCATTAGCTGTGTAGCTTGGTTATACCAAAAGATAGAGGATAGCTTCTTTTTGGTGATTGGTACTAAAACCTGTGGTTATTTCTTACAGAATGCTATGGGAGTAATGATTTTTGCTGAGCCTCGTTACGCTATGGCAGAATTGGAAGAAGGGGATATCTCTGCACAACTCCACGATTATGAAGAGTTAAAACGACTCTGTACTCAAATCAAACGCGATCGCAATCCTAGTGTAATTGTCTGGATTGGTACTTGTACCACCGAAATTATCAAGATGGATTTAGAGGGTTTAGCACCTAAACTCGAATCAGACATAGGTATTCCTATAGTAGTAGCTAGAGCTAATGGTTTAGACTATGCTTTTACTCAGGGAGAAGATACAGTCTTAGCTGCAATGGCTAATAAATGTCCTGATAAAGCACCGACAACGGAAAAAGAGGAACGTAACGCGATTCACAAGCTACTCAATTTTGGACGTAAGGAAGAGCAAATAGAAGCAGAAGAAGCTAGTTACAAGGATCATCCTCCTTTGGTTTTGTTTGGATCTCTTCCTGATCCAGTGGTTACTAATTTAACTCTAGAATTGAAGAAACAAGGTATCAAGGTTTCAGGGTGGTTACCTTCTAAACGTTATACCGAGTTACCCGTGATTGAAAAAGACTACTATGTCTGTGGGGTTAATCCTTTTTTAAGTCGCACAGCTACTACTTTAATGCGTCGGCGTCAGTGTAAACTAATTGGCGCACCTTTCCCCATTGGTCCTGATGGTACACGTGCTTGGATTGAGAAGATTTGTTCTGTTTTTAAGATTGAACCACAGGGATTGGAGGAAAGAGAAGCTAAAATCTGGTCAAGTCTGGAAGATTATCTAGAATTGTTGCGCGGTAAATCGGTTTTCTTCATGGGTGACAATTTACTAGAGATATCTTTAGCGCGCTTCTTGATTCGCTGTGGGATGACTTGTCCTGAAATTGGTATTCCCTACATGGATAAACGCTACCAAAAAGCTGAGTTAGATTTTCTCGAACAAACTTGTCAAGAAATGGGTGTACCTTTACCCAAAATTGTGGAAAAACCCGACAACTACGCGCAAATTCAACGGATCAAGGAATTACAACCTGATTTAGTTATTACGGGTATGGCTCACGCTAATCCTCTCGAAGCGCGTAATATTAGTACTAAATGGTCAGTTGAGTTCACTTTTGCTCAAATTCACGGTTTTACTAACGCTAGAGATATTTTAGAGTTAGCCACTCGTCCTTTACGTCGTAATCAACGATTAGATAGTTTGCCCTTAATGCCAACTAATTGGTAGAAAGGATTTAGAATGAGCGAATGAGGGAAAAAATAATTAATTCTTCATTCTCTTACCTTTTTCTTCTATCCATTGCTCTGGGTTAATTTCTTCTAAATTCAGTTTAGCTGGATCTAAAGGAGGTTTATAAATCCGAATTGCGGTAATGGGAACTTTTCCTGATTCTCTAGGAATAATCGTTAAAGTGTGTTTTTCGTTAGTCAATCCTTGAGCTAAAATTACTGTAGATTCGCGGTGAAATCCTCTAAATTTAGGTTTCTGATAAATATCTGTGCCTAATAATTTAGAGCTGAATCTTAATTGATAACCTGGTTTAATTGGGGATACTTTATAATTAACGGTTTTTAACCACCAATCCTCGGGAAGAATTACTATTCTATGAGAATTAGAAGTAAATTTTTCCCCATTGTTACCTATTCCATCAAATCCCGTTTTACTTCCAGTTAATTTAAAGTTAAATAACATATTTTCTGCTGTTGATTCAATTTCTAAAATTTCTATTTCCCAATCTTCTGCTTGTAGGGGAGATTCCCAATTAATCCGAAAGGGTGCGCTAACATCCCAGGGCCAATCTACGGTATCATCATAGTTAGCTCTGGTAAAACTGTATAAATCGGGGATTTCTGAGGGGTGTTTACCATCTATGAAGATTTCTGCTTCAGCTTCTCCAAAAAGACTAGCGATCGCTTCTACTCTATTCCCCACAAATTCTAAGTTTAATTGACCATTATTCCACTGAATATCTCGATTAACTTGATAAGTTTTGACTCTATCTTCCCAAATATCTTGAGCTTGGGGATTAACTACAAGGTAAGCTTTGATTATCTGAGACATTAACAAGTTTCCATGGCTATTTAGATGGATATTATCTCTTAATAATTCTTGGGGTTGATAGTTATGTTTACTTAAATATTCTTGCCAAATTGACCGCACATTGATTAATTCACAATGATATTTTTCAGCCATTCTTGGTAAAAAATACTGATTCATAAATCTTGACCAATCACTATTACTACCTGCATAATGGTCGGTTTGAATAGCGATATCCGCTGTGGTTAAAGTGCGCATTTTTTGAATGATTTGTTCATATTTATCGTGGGCTCCATACACATGAAAAATGATTAAATCTGGATAAAAATTAATTAAATCTCTCTCCACATTGAGAACTAATAATTGTGAACTAAAACCACCGATAGCTAAATTTTTACTAACAATATCAGCTTGGGGAAAACGTCTTTTTAATCCTCTAGTTACTTCTTCGGTCCACTGATCACGAGTAATAGATTGACCATAAAATAATACCCTAATTTCTCTTTCGTTTTGAGATAACAAATTAGTTGTATAAGCTAAATTTAAACCTGGATTAAAGTTAGGATATAATTCTTGAATATTAATCGATAACTTATAAAAACCTGTACTGATGACTAAGGTTGTTACTAACAAAACTAGAGTAACCCAAGGTTTAATTTTTTTAAATTTAAAATTGCTTAGGAACATTATATCGATAATTGGTTATATAATAAATGTAAATAAGGCTACTGTTTTTGAGCTAGTGCCAGAAGTCTAAATGATCATTAAGATTCTAGCAAGTCTAGATTTTTTCTGGTACTATTGAGAATTATTAGCAAAACTATTTTGCCATTACTTTCAGGTTAATCAAGAGTTAGATAAGTCATGAGTCATTGTCATAGTGGGGCTGTATATCCAGATATCTCCAGTAAAATCAAACGCATTGGGGTGATTGGACAACCAAATACGGGTAAATCCACGTTTTTTAACCGAATTACAGGGGCTGGGGCTGCGGTAGCTAATTGGCCGGGATTAACGGTAGATTTATTGAAAGCTTCTATCAAAATGAACCAAGAGTCGGTAGAATTTGTTGATTTACCAGGAATCTATGATCTCAATGGTTATAGCGAAGATGAAAGGGTTGTACAAAAGTTTTTAGAAACTTACTCGGTTAATTTGATTTTGGTGGTTATTAACGCAACGCAAATAGATCGTCAGATTCGGATGGCATTACAGGTTAAAAGTCTAGGGATTCCTGCGGTAGTAGTTTTAAATATGTCCGATGAGGCTAAACGCTATGGTGTTAAAATCAACCAAGAGATGTTAAGCGATCGCCTAGGAATGCCAGTTTACCCCATTAGTGCTAAATATGGGACTGGTTGTCAAAGGGCGATAGCAGGGATAGAAAAAGTTTTAGCCGAACAACCTCAAAGCTACAAAGTCGATAATCTCCAAACTCATCTTGCTACTAACCCTGTCACAGAAGATGATTTAGTTATCACCCTAGAAAATGCGGTAGAAATGCCTTCTCTCACCGCGATGACCTTTACCAATACTATAGACAAGGTAATGTTGCACCCAATTTGGGGCTTACCTGTCTTCTTTCTAACCATGTTAGTGGTATTCTGGTTAATTTGGACTATTGGTCTTCCTTCTGCTGATCCTGTAGATGCGGTAACAGGTTGGATACAAGAGACAATACTTGAACCAGTATTGAGCTTTTTACCCGAAACAGTCAAAGAATTACTAATTGATGGGATTTGGGGGGGGTTTGCAGCGATTATCTCTTTCTTACCTCTGGTAGGGTTATTTTTCGTGGCTATGTCGGTATTAGAAGACAGTGGTTATCTCCCTCGCGCCGCCTATATTATGGACGCTTTTATGGCGCGTCTGGGGCTAGATGGTCGCGCTTTTGTGTTGCAGATGATGGGCTTTGGTTGTAATGTTCCTGCAATAATGGGTACTAGGGTAATTCGTTCTAGATCCATGCGGTTATTATCTATGCTGATTATTCCCTTTTCTCTTTGTTCAGCTAGATTACAAGTATTCGTCTTTATCTTAGCGATTATTTTACCAGGTCCACAGGGGGCGATCGCTTTATTCCTCCTCTACCTACTTAGTTTCGTCGTTGCTTTTGGAGTAGCCGCAATTTTAAGCAATAACCAACATTTCCAAAGTCGTGAACCTTTCGTGTTAGAATTACCTCCCTATCGTTTTCCTACCCTGAAACAGGTATTCTGGCGAGTCTGGAATGAGATGAAACATTTTGTACAGAGAGTAACTCTTTTTGCGATCGTAGGTGGAACAGTGATCTGGTTATTAAGTAATTTTCCCGCAGACAGCGAAGGTTTAGATACTTTTGCTGGTAGATTGGGAATGATTTTTGACCCAATTATGAGTCTAATTGGGATTAATCCTTTTCTAACTGTTTCTCTGTTGATTGGATTTATTGCTAAAGAAGTACAAATCTCGGCTTTAGCTACTATTTACTCTTTGAGTGATAATGACCTTTTAGCTGCTAAATTGAGTGAGACTATCACTTTTGCTCAAGGATTTAGCTACTGTATCTTTAGTCTCATTTATATTCCCTGTTTAACCACTATTAGCACTATCTGGGGTGAAACTCGTTCAGTTGGCTTTACTATTTTATCCTTAGTGTTCCCTCTTGCCTTAGCATGGGTAATGAGTTTGCTATTCTATCAAGGTATGCGTTTAGTTGGTTTAGCATAATAATGATTTCTCCAGAGACTCTTTTTGCTGTGTCTTTATTCCCCTACTTGGGGTTTCTTTGGTTTCTAACGAAATCCGAGACAACCCCTCGTTTAGCCTTAATTGGCTTTTATCTATTGTTATTATTTGTGGCGATTACTATTCCCGCGGGGATTTATAGTAAAGTTCACTATAACGATTCTGTGCGATTCGTTTAGGTTGAAGTGTGTATAGCCAAAGTCTAATCAGATTATCATCTGAAAGGACATTAGATGACGATTCTAGACACTATAAGACCTAGCAAGGTATAAATCCTCAAAAAGGGATTTTAAGATATCTTAAAATCGATTCTAGAGGAAGGTGATGAAAGAAGGGAGTCTGAAAATCGATAAGTAATAATACTTAAAGACATACTCAAAATAATGGTGAAGAAATAAAGTTTACATAACTTTACAGAGGAAAACCGAACAAGCCGAGTAGTGATTACCGAACAGTAAAAACCGAACCTTGACAACTGAAATTTCCATGTAGGTGACTGAATTCTACCGAGTAAATACTAAGACAGTAGAAGAGAACATCTTAAAAGAGGAAGTCCTACCCACTTAATGCTGGTGGAAAAGCATAGAGCGCCTCTCTCTGAAAGGAGATGAGGAGACCCTCAACACATGAACGTTGACGACGAATGGAGTTGAAGCAGGGCTAAAAGTTAGACTGAGGCAAAGTACAACCTTGCGCCGAAAGAATAACGAGCATGTAATTTATATTCGAGCGGGACTGAGATAGCATCAAGGAAGCGGAACTCGTGGGTTAGGAAACGAATTATCGTATGAAGCATCGTAATTTAGTAGTCAGGGAGATATATAGGTTGAGTTCCTGGCGTCCTAAATATAGGATAAGGTCAATACTACAGAACAAGTGTCGTTATGTAGAGCATTTATATAGACCCGGTGTAAAGATAAGACCTAAAGATTACAATCAATGGAAATTTCGGAACGAATTAACCTATATCTATCTCTTGGAAGGGTCGATATTCCAAGTAGGTTAGTCAGCCAGACGGTAGGTATAGGAGGGATGGAGTAAGAAGCTAAAGCCTAACCTGAATTGACAGGTAATGCCTAAAAAGGGAAGGGGTAATGCCCGGGATATGCAGACGTACTCCGCAATTAGAACAGAGTATAGTTTCAAGTAGGAAAGGTAAATGACTAAAACAGAAAATGTGGTAAGAGACATTGATTGGGAATGGGCTAATGTCGATTGGCGGAAAGTTCAAACTACAGTGTTTCGCCTCCAAAAGAGAATATACAAAGCTTCACGTTGTGGTAATGTCCGTAAAGTAAGGAAACTCCAGAAAACGCTGATGAGATCTTGGTCGGCTAAGGTGTTAGCTGTCAGACAGGTATCGCAAGATAATCGAGGGAAGAAAACGGCAGGTGTGGATGGTGTTAAATCGTTGTCCCGAGAAGCTCGTGTGAAACTCGTAGGTCAATTAAAGTTAACTGGGAAATCAAAAGCTACGCGCAGAGTGTGGATACCAAAACCCGGAAAGACAGAGAAGAGACCATTGGGAATACCAACAATGTATGATAGAGCACTCCAGGCACTGGTAAAATTAGCCTTAGAACCTGAATGGGAGGCAAAATTCGAGCCTTCCAGTTATGGGTTTAGACCAGGAAGGTCTTGTCAAGATGCGATAAAACACATAAAAGATGCAGTAAAAGGAGCAGAGAAATATGTTCTAGATGCTGACATAGCGAAATGTTTTGACCGCATAAACCATAATGCCCTACTAGATAAAACAGGTTATAAAGGTTTGTTAAGGCAACAAATTAAAGCCTGGTTAAAATCTGGTGTATTAGACCAAGGGGTATTTTCTAAGACAGAAATGGGAACTCCTCAAGGTGGTGTTATAAGCCCTTTATTAGCAAACATAGCTCTAGATGGGATTGAAAGAATGCTAAAAAAATATGCAGAAAATGCAAAAGGGTGGAAATCACCTGGAGGACATAACCTTAGTAGAGAAGGCAGAGTATGGTCATTAACATTCGTAAGATATGCGGATGACTTTGTTGTACTACATAGGAATAAAGAGGTTGTCTTGGAATGTAAGGAATTAATATCCTCATGGTTACTTGACATAGGACTTGAACTAAAACCTGAAAAGACACGGCTAGCACACACTGTTTATCCTGAACGAAGTGAAGATGGAGAGGCAGGTTTCAATTTTCTAGGATTCCATATACGTGGATACGAGATGAGTAAACATAAGTGTGCAAGAAATACGAAAAGTGTTCCCCTCGGGTGGAGAGTACTCATTCATCCGACCAAAGAGAAAATAGCGAATCATATGAAGGGGATAGAAAGAGTAATTAAAGCTCTAAGAAAAGCCCCACAAGCTGCTCTAATTAAGGAGTTAAATCCGAAAATAAGAGGGTGGAGGCAGTATTACAGACATAGTGATACAAAAAGTATGGGGATACTCTCAAAATGTGATAGTATGTTGTATGAAAAACTCAGAGGTTGGGCAGTATCGAAGGGATCGAAAGAAAACTTCTATAAAAAATACTGGCAGAAGATAGATGGAAGAAAGGTATTTTCGACCAGAGAAGGAGAAGTTAGGTATAAGTTGGAAACCTATAACCCTAAAGGTGAACATCATTCAAGTGTTGACTATATAAAGGTTAGGGGAGATAAAAGTCCTTACGATGGAGATTGGAAGTACTGGGCTACGCGAAGAGGTCAATATCCTGAAACTCCGAATAAGGTTGCGAAACTGTTACAAAGACAGAAGGGTAGATGTACTTGGTGTGGTTTATATTTCAAAGATGGAGATATATTGGAAGTTGATCATATTAAGCCAAAATCGAAAGGTGGAGGTCATGGTTTGAAAAACTTACAACTACTGCATGGACATTGTCATGATGAAAAAACAAAACAGGATCAAAAAAGATGGCTAAAAGAGTACATCGAGGAAGGTCACTGGAACTGAGGAAGCGCGTAATGTCAAAACGCATTCTAGTTGAGTAGCCGTATGAGGGGAAACTCTCACGTACGGTTTCGGAAGAGAGGTGTGGTGTAGTGATACACCCATCGACTCTAACTTAGCTAATATAGATTGGTTACACGGAGGCGCAGAATTTTTTCTGACTGTCTCTAATTTAGTAGTTGTTTTAGGTTTTAGTCAGGCGATTTTACGAATTAAAAATAAATCATAGACAAGTTTAAGAAGATAATGCTAGTATGAACTCACCACAACTAGCTATTATCAATCATGGATGTTAAATTAGTCATGGTCATTTTGACCAGCCTTTTTACCGTTTCGGCTTTATTTTTTGCCACCAGAAACGGTTTTTACAATACTGATAAATACGATGGTAACGGTTGCGCCCATTAGATTTTTATAGCTATAATGGCGCGATGACGAGGATCAACGGAGACGGTGGTTTCATGATGGAAACCCACCGCTTCTAAATTAGCTTCCACATCAAAAGTATAGTATTCATCGGTCCAGGGTTCAGTACTTTTCATCAACACGAATAAAGCAGGAGGTAGGTTTTGGATAACAGGCGATCGCGGGTTATTATCAACGATACCTAGACAACCACCTGGTTTAAGAATTCTTCTGGCTTCTGTAAAGATAGCCCGAGTAGCTTCGTTAGGTAACTCGTGTATGGTGTATTGTATAGTTATCACATCAAAGCTATTATCAGCAAAAGGGGTTTTTTCCGCGAGACTATGACACCATTGAGAGATACTATGATCGGTGTCGAGAGTTTTAGCCACTGCTAACATATAAGGGGATAAATCCAACCCGATAGTTTCTATAGGTTGATCCTGTAAGGATTGATAATGGTTGTGGAGGGTACGAGTAGAAATACCTACAGAACAGCCCAAATCTAAAAGACGAGTCACCGGATTGGTTGTGTATTGACTCAAAACTTGATAAAAATTATCTCGTAAGCGATTATGGGCAGCTTCCCAGGTTAAATCCTCTTCCTTCCAGACGCGTAAAGCCATAGCATAGGTAGCCGAAGGGGCTTCTAAAGCAGCTAGCCAACAGAGATTACCTTCGGGATAAGCGTGGAAGGGAACGCGATAATAATCAGGATAAACAACCTCTGGATTGGTAACGCTATCTAGGCTAGATTCCACCCCAGTAGCTGAGATAGCTTGACAACTTTGACGCCAGGGGATACCTTTTTTCTCAGCGGTTGTAATCATCACCTGTCTAGCTTGGTGTCTCATCAGTGCGTAAATTGGTTTAGTGTTAATTAAGACATTGACGAATTGGGATAACCAATCTTCTCCCGCCCAATCTGGTTTTAATTTTGTTTCCATGATAGTTAAATTATGCAACGAACTCGCAAACGTTTTGCTCAACATTGGTTAAAAAGTGAAGCAATACTGGATCAGATTATTGCAGCTTCTAACTTATGTCAAGATGATGTAGTCTTAGAAATAGGACCAGGTACAGGTATTTTGACTAGTCGTTTATTAGCTAAAGTCTCAGCTGTAATCGCTGTAGAACTCGATCGCGACTTATGTATTAAGTTAAGTAAACGATTTAGTAATCAAGATCATTTTCATCTGCTTGAAGGTGATATCCTGCAACTAGATTATCATAATTACCCCATTAATAAAGTAGTAGCTAATATACCCTACAATATCACAGGTCCGATTTTAGCAAAACTCTTAGGGACGATTAGTCAACCTGCTGGAGAAAATTATGATTTAATCGTACTTTTAGTCCAAAAAGAAGTAGCCGATCGCCTTTTAGCTCAACCAGGAACTAAAGCTTTTGGGGGTTTATCGGTACGTATTCAATATTTAGCCGATTGTCGATTAGTTTGTCAAGTTCCTGCTAAGGCTTTTTATCCACCACCCAAGGTTGACTCAGCGGTAGTGAGTTTATCTCCTCGTACTTTTCCTTTAGTAGCCAATAATCCCCAACATTTAGGAACAATTTTACAATTAGGGTTCGCTAATCGTCGTAAAATGTTACGCAATAATCTTAAATCTTTAGTAGAGGTAGATCAACTCAGTGAAATTTTAACCACATTGCAGTTAAATCCTCAAGCTAGGGCTGAAGAGTTAAGCTTATCTAACTGGATACAATTGAGTAATTATCTACAAAACTAGATTTATGCGTTCTTATCATCTTGTTGCTCCTGGTAAAATTAATCTCTATCTAGAAATTATCGGTATTCGTCAGGATAATTATCACGAACTGGTAATGATTATGCAAAGTATCGATTTAGCAGATCATCTAGAAATACGTTCTAATGGAACTGAAGAAATTAGGGTATATTGTGATAATCCCGAAGTTCCTCTGACAAGGGATAATTTAGCTTATCAAGCAGTAAGATTAATCCAAGGTGAATTCCCAAAAATCGCTGCTAATTATGGTGGTGTAGATATTATCATTGATAAACGCATACCTGTAGCTGCAGGGTTAGCGGGAGGATCTGGTAATGCTGCTGCAGTGTTAGTAGGATTAAACTTAATGTGGGAATTAGGGCTAACTCAACCAGAATTACAAATACTTGGGGCAAAATTGGGTTCAGATGTACCTTTTTCTCTTACAGGAGGAACGGCGATCGCCACGGGTAGGGGTGAACAATTAGATCCCATTCCTGATTTAACTAATCTAGCTGTGGTTTTAGCTAAATATCGTCATCTTTGCGTCTCCACTCCTTGGGCTTATGGTACTTATCGTCAAGAATATGGTCATACCTACCCTAATGATCTTAATAATTTTCTCACTACTAGTCAAAGAATCCATTCAGGTCCATTAGTACAGGCGATCGTTGGACAAGATGGCGCTAAAATCGGTCAATTATTGCACAATGATTTAGAAAAGGCGGTTTTTCCTGAGTATCCCGAAGTAGAACAATTAAAACGCACTATGTCGAGTTTAGGAGGTTTGGGAACAATGATGTCTGGTTCAGGTCCTACGGTATTTACTCTTTGTAATAATTTAACAGAAGCAGAAATTCTCCAAGAAAAATTATTGGTGAGAATGGATGATCCTGATTTAGCCGCTTGGACAGCGCAACTGAGTGCTAGTGGTATTCATTTAGTAACCTAAGATGAGTTTTCTGTTTCTCTCTAAACTGTTACCTGTTTTTTTGTATCCTTTGGGCTTATCTTGTGTATTATTAATGATGGCCTTAATTCTGAGGTGGAAACGTTCTCGTTGGACTTTTGTTCCTGTTGTTACTGCTTTAGCTATCTTATTAATTGCTAGTAATGATTGGGTAAGTAGTGCTTTGGTTGCTTCTCTAGAGTCAAGATACCCTCCTTTGGTTGATCCTCCTACCGCAGAGGCGATCGTGGTTTTAGGAGGTGCTACCAAAAGCGTTGAACCCCCTAGATTGATGGTGAATATTAATGAACACGGCGATCGCCTTTTTTATGCTGCACATCTCTATCATACTCAACGAGCACCTGTAATTATTTTGGCAGGGGGTAGAATCAGTTGGCAAGATGGTCCTGGAAGTTCCGAAGCTGCTGATATGGCTATTCTATTAGAGATGTTAGGTGTACCCCGTGAAGCGATGATTGAAGAACCTTTCTCACTTAATACCCATGAAAACGCGGTTAATGTCCAAGAAATTCTCCAAGAAACAGGAATTAAACGTATTTTACTAGTTACTTCTGCTTTTCATATGCCCCGTTCTATGGCTATTTTTACTAAACTAGGGATAGAGGCAATCCCCGCACCTACGGATTTTCTAGTCACTAGAACCTATAATTACACTTTCGAGGACTTTATTTTGAATCTCTTACCTCATGCTAATCGCCTCGCTTTAACTAATCTAGCCCTTAAAGAGTATCTAGGTATAGTTGTTTATCGGTTACGGGGTTGGTTATAATTCTTAATTCTCAATAACCCCTAGTACTTACTCATAAAAATCAGTACGAAGGGTGATATCTAGATCAGTGTTAGGATTAATAGATATTAATTCTTGAGAACGTTGACCACCCCTAAAAGCATAACCGATGAGAGCACCTAATCCGGCTCCTCCGAGGACTTCTGGTGCGCGAATTTTTTTATCCCCTGTGATACCTGCTATTAGTGTAGCAGCTGAAGCTCCAATTACTGCTCCTTGTAAGATAGCACGGTTATTAGCTCCTTGTTCTACTATTTCTCTACGGGTAACGACTCTGGAGACACCGTCAATAGAGTAACTATTTCCATCCCTTAAATAAAGATATTCCGCAATAAAACGAGTTCCATTACCATCTGGTTCGAGTCTTCCTGATACTTCTGTACCCCTAGGGATAACTACTCTACCTTGATTATTCCTAATGTCTTGAGCAACTTGTAAGGTAATGGTCATGGATTCTCCTGGTAAGAGGAGGATTTTTTCAGTATCTAGGGATTCTAAGGGTATAACTGTCCCTGAAGGAACAACATTATTATAAATTTGAGCTTGGTAAACATCTCTATTATTTACAGCTATGGTTTCTGCCTGAATAACACTCAAAGGTGCTATGGTTAAACTCATAGCTACTAACGCTGTGGTTAATTGATGTTTCAACATTTTTGCTCCTAGGTGATAACTCTTTATTTACTAGACGCAATTACTAGTAATTTTGTTTCTCTAGAAATTTATTAATCGCTACTGCTACTCCGTCTGCTTCTACGTCTGGTGCTACCCAATGGGCAACTTTTTTAATTTCATCGGGAGCACTTCCCATAGCGATACTTACACCTGCGTATTGTAACATTTCTAGGTCATTAAAATTATCCCCGATCGCCATTACTTCTGTTGGTTTAATTCCTAGGACTTTTTCCGCTAGATATTGTACTGCTTTACCTTTATTGACTTGGGGGTGCATTGCTTCTAAGAGGTTATGGGATGATTGGGTTAGATGTACTTTTTCTCTGCTATAACGAGTTTTTAATTCGGGAAAACATTTTTTAATCATCTGGGGCTTATGAGCGATCGCCAAGACTTTGGTAGGATTAACTTGGAGTATCTTCCTTAAATCTCCTACGGGTATAGCTGCAACTTGCGATCTCTCAGCATATTCTTGAGTAGATGGAGTTATTTCTTTAACGTAGAGTTGATCTTCTAAATAACAATGAACCCCAAAATAGGAGTTCATCGCTGGTGACTCAAAGTAGTCGAGTAATTCTAGAGCTATTTCTTTACCTATAGGTAAATGTTCTTTTTCTTGAGTATCAGGATTTTGAATCCAAGCTCCATTATAAGCGATCAGGGGTAATTTAGTCTCTATCTGCTCATAATAGGGTAAAGCTGAACGATACATTCTCCCTGTGGCTAGAGTTACTTTTATATTCTGTTTTTGAGCAGCTTTGATCGCCAATTTGACGGGTTTTCTGATTTGATTATTGTCTCCGGCGATCGTGCCATCTATATCTAATACTAATAATTTAATTGCCATTATCTTGATTTCCTTTAGTCCACCAAGCTAAAGCGTAGGCTTGCTCGGGATAATTAATCTGACTTATATAGGATACTCGAATTTTATAACGTCCTGTGGTGGGAATTGGACAAAAAATATGTTCGACGCTGTCATGGATACTGGTGGAAGCGCATACAGTTATTTCTTCGCTATCCACAGCAATTAGATATAAGTCTAAATTATTTAAACCGCGATCGCGAAAACTTTCTCCGATATCATATTGTCCATTCTGGTTAGTGTCTCTTAATTCTACCCAACGATTCCAAGTTAAAGTAATCGAAGCGTAACTACCACCTTCTAGAGGTTCATCGATGAGATAATCTTGGTCCTCTCCTCTACTTACCTCTCCGTAATTCCAACCTCTAGTAGGTACTGCTGCTGTTGGTTGCCATTGTTTAGCGCTAAACTGTTGATAAGCGCGATAGACGTTGAGATGTCCTGTACCCATTTCTAGGTCTAGGGGTATTCTTTCACTATGATAAGCATCTGATTCTAGCCAAGTGCGATTATGTTTACTAAGGGTTGTTCTCTCCATCCCCAAGAAGCGACCATCTCCAGAGTCTTTGATTTTATCTGCTGAATTTAATAACACTGCTTTCATCACTTCAGGACGTCTTGATGCTATTGTCCAATTGGGTTCTTGTTGGGCTAATTGGCGATCGCCATATTCTTGTAATAGTGCTACTGTTGCTGTGATCTGGGGTGCTGCAAAACTTGTCCCTGATACTGTTTCTCTTTTCCCTTGCAGATTATATACCGTTAATTGGTGTCCTGGTGCGATTAGACTTATTCCCCTTCTTATTCCTGTATTAATTTCTCGGCTGATTAGACGTCTGGCGATTCCTTCTGGTCTTCTGCTTAAATTAGAAAAATCTACTTTGGTATATTGGTTTTCTTCTTTTCTTGAGTAAGCTGTAGTAATTCCATTATAATTGTCTGTTGGTATTGGTATTCCTCCTCTACCTTGATTCCCTGCTATGACGTAGAGGGTGTTATGAACCCTGGCTGACCAATCGATACACTGAGTTAATAGTGCATTCCCGTCTAGTTTAGCCTCTTCTCTACTATCTTGCTCTAGGGATTCACCGAAGCTAAAATTAATCGCTCGGACGTCAGTATTATTTTGTGTTGCAATAGTTTGAGTCGTTAGACATTCTTCGGCTTGTGCACCACCTTTGACAGTAGCGATCGCTCCTGAATATAATAGCGCATCGGGAGCTACTCCAGGTAGGAGTTTATCTTGACTAATCATCACCATCGCTACCATTTGTGCGTGACTATCTAATCCCTTATTCGGTTGAGCCGGGCGATCTCGTTCAAATACTCCCGCTACCTGTAAAGGTAAGCGATTAGCGGGCTTATCCCAACCTAGTTTAGCAGGTCTGCCAATTTCCACCTGTCCGATGGCAATTTTACGCCCCGTTAAATTATAAGGAGGCTGATGTAGTTTACTTGCGTTAATACCTGTTCTGCTAATAGATGTATCTAGGGCTAATCCTGGTAAAATTAGACTAAATCCTAAGAAACTAATAACAATGAATCGCCATTTTTTGCTCATTTTTGGTGACTAAAGGTAGTAATTACCGAACTTTTTCCTAAAAACACTTGCCTAAATGGGGTTAGGTGCGCTATTAATATATATTAATACTTCCTGGCAACTTAATACTCTAAATCATAGGTAAATTCCTTAGAGTTGGGGAGTAGATTCTGTAAACCATTTGTACAATAAATTATCTTAAGAAATAGCGTATGACCAAACAAGTCTTTCACCCTATGGTGAAGTTCCAGCGTAAAGTAGCTTCACTGGTTGACGCCAACATCCTGAAACCAACCGATAATATCTCAAAAGTCGCTTTACTTTATGGCGATCAGTGGTCCTACTGGAAACAGGAACTAGCAGAGTTTGGCTTTTCCATGCACGATCCTATCAGCGAAATTTTAATGGTAGAAGCTTGGGACGAAGATTAATCAGGTTGGTTTAGTCGGGATAAGATCGCCCCACTAAACCCGAGTGTTAGATTCTTTCTAAGGATGGTTGTACCTTAACTCTGACCAAAACAGCAGTCAGATTGTCATGACCATTATGTTGATTACCGAGTTCTAGAAGTTGTCTGAGTTCTTGTTCTAGATTAGCTTTAGAACTAGTTAAAGATAACAGCTGATTTTTAGCCGCAGTTTCAAGAAAATTATTATCGGAAAAACCATCGGAGCACAAAAATAAGATTGTATCCTCTTTAAAGTCTAGAAACTGAATTTCAGGATGAACACAACTATTATCTCTAGGTCCAATCGCTTGAGTAAGTTGATAGGCATCATGACGCCGATAAGCAATCTCAGGCTCAACTCCACATAAAACTTCTTGTTGAGCTACAGCGTGGTCAAGAGTTAATTGATTGAGACCCCGTTTACGAGTAATATGATAGATCCGACTATCTCCGACGTGAGCGATCGCCCCTTGGGTATCTTGCAGGAGAGCCATAACTAGGGTAGTTCCCATTCGACCACTTCCGGAACGCCCATACTGCAAATTCTCTTGATAAATTTTTTGATTAGTTAACAAGATACCTTGACGAATCACTTCTTCACTAGGAAGTTTATCAATCCAATGTTCTTCAAAATATTCTTGTAAAGTTTCCACAGCCATGCGACTAGCGACTTCACCCGCGGCGTGTCCTCCCATACCATCACATACTATATATAAACCGCGAGAGCTATATTTAATCTTGTGGGGATTTTCTCGTTTAGAAGTTTTAGTAACGATGCCATAATAATCCTCATTATGCTCGCGTTGGTGACCAATATCAGTAATAGCAACATCAGTGATGCTCAACAGCTGCATTGGTAAAACCAGTGTGGGAAGATTATCACCTTCGGTAGGATCGCCGAGAATTTCATTATCATCTTCATCCTCCTCTTGCTCCTGACTATCTGGTTGAAAAGCTAAATTAAGAGAAGGTAAGCCATAATCTGTCAAATCTAACTGTGACTCAATTTCTTCTATAGTGGCGTTTAATTGAGCAATAGTAGTAATTTCTCCCTCAATTAATTGTTGATACAGTTGTTGTAGGGATGGTTCGGAACTAGCAAATAAACTTTGCCATAGTTTACCTAGATTAGCTAAATTATCATCATGTTCTGAGATATTTTCACTAACTTTTTGGAGAACAATACATTCATCTTCATCAAGGTACAAATTGTCAGGATCAAGAAAAGTACGAGTCAGTTGTTGTTGAGAAAATTCTGACCAAAGACCGGTCATTTGCTTGAGATAGGTAAGAATTTGCAGATTAGGCAAATTTTTGATAGTAGCTATATTTTGCCACTTGGAGCGATCTTCTAAGAGTAAGTATTCACCATTTTCATCTAACCAATGATCATGAATTGCGGGAATTAAATCGGGGAGTTTATCTCTAAGTTCAAGATATAATTCTACTAAAGGAGTCATTATAGGCTCTTCTGGTTCAGAATCAGAAGTAGTTGCCTCCTCATCAGCAACTTGAATAGAGGAATGTTGAAAATCAGGAAGGGTTAGAGGTTTAGCATCAAGCACTCTAACAGAAACAGACTCGTCTTCATGAAAAGAAGTTAAATCTGTGATAATTTGATAACGCTGATCATTATCTAAATATTCTGTCAATTGCCAATTGTCTTTTTGAGGAGGGAGAATGAGCGCCCACCAAGTCTTACCTGTAGCTGCACCACAATTAGGACAATTTTGCTCAGTAAAAGGTACAATAGTTCCACAATCAAAACAAGGTTGTTCAAGTAGGGAAGTACCACATTGTTCGCAGATTTCAGCCTCAGGGGGATTGGTGTATTGACAATGGGGGCAAACTATAATCATGTCCGACAATTTCTCTAATCTTAAGTTTATTTTAGCTTATCTGAACTCAAGGGGAATGATATTATAGATCTTAAAGAAAATCCCTCAAAAAACTATGCAAGGTAAACAAGTTTTATTAACTGGAGGAACAGGCGGTTTAGGTTTAGGAGTTACTCCTACTCTGTTAGCCCAAGGCGCAAAACTAACTATACCCTATCAAGGAGAAAAAGGCATTAAAAGGCTCAAAGAAAGACTCTCAGCGACAGAATTTGAGCGTATTCGCTTTATTCAGACAGATTTGAGTCAAGAAAGTTCAGTAGAACAACTAGTCAATGATTTAGGGAGAGTAGATGTTTTAGTTCATCTAGTCGGGGGTTTTACCATGGGGGCAACTCACGAGTTTAGTTTTAGCGATTGGAAAAGTTCTTTTAGTTTGAATCTAGATACAACCTTTTTGGTTTGTAAACATTGTTTAAGATTAATGCGTCAACAAGGCTCTGGTAGGATTATTACTATAGGCTCAAGAGCAGCGATAGATCCTGCCGCGCAACTAGCCGCCTATTCAGCAGCTAAAGCAGGGGTAGTAGCCTTAACCAAGGCGATCGCCGCCGAAACCCAAGATTTAGATATCACCGCTAACGTGATTTTACCTGGGGTTATTGATACTCCTGGCAATCGAGAAGCCATGGGAACTCAACAAGCAGATCAATGGACTAAACCTGAGTCAATCGGTAATGTTATTGCTTTTTTAGCTTCTGATGGAGCAAAAGATCTGACAGGATCAATATTACCTATGTAATCTTAAAAAGACCATTCGCTCAAAAGAAAATAGAGTTAGGAGTCTGGTGACTTCTGGCTCACTTTCTTGTTAATTTCGGTAAAGCTAAACTAATCAGATAAGTTATTCCCGCTACTAGAATAATTGTTGCACCTGAAGTAAGATTAAACACATAAGAGAGATATAGTCCAACTAGATTAAAAATAATACCTAGGATACTAGCAATCAACATCATTTGTTTAAGCTCTTTAACCATTTGACTGGCGATCGCTCCTGGAATAGTTAATAAAGCGATAACCATAATTAACCCCACTATCTGCATAACCATGACTACCGTAAGGGCGATCGCTGCTACTAATAATAAATAGATAGTATTAACAGGTACATTGCGCGTGGTAGCGTAAACCGAGTCATAAGAAATTGCCAATAATTCTTTATAAAATAGCGCCAAAAACACCACAATAATTAGGTCCAAAATGAACATAATGATTAAATCTTGTCTTGGCACAGCTAGAATACTACCAAATAAATAACTATCTAAACCTGCTTTATAACCCTGGGTTAAATCAATGAGAATGATTCCCACCGCCATCCCGATCGCCCACATTACCCCAATAATTGTATCAGCCCGTTGTTGTAATTTACGCTCTACCCAGCCCATTCCCAGAGCTGATAACAGCGCAAAAAATATTGCCCCCACTACGGGATTAAAACTCATAAAGTAACCTAACCCAATCCCTCCATAAGCTGCATGAGCTATACCACCACTAATAAAAACAATGCGATTAATCACTACTAGTGAACCTATCATACCACAGGCAATACTCACTAAGATACCCGCGGTTATAGCGTTACGCATAAATTCAAACTGTAATGCTTCGGTGATTGCGCCCAAAATGACCCTCTAATGAATGATAACAATAATCATTCTAACGGAAAAAAGCGATAACCTAGTTCTGTATTAGGTGCACGTTCAATGATAACTAACTGTACCGCCAGATTGCGATCACCCGATGGTAAAAAGCGAATATCCTTACCCGCACCTATAGTGGAGAAATTAGGGTTAGAAAGAGCTTGTTGTACTCCTGTGCGAGTGGGATTAGTAGCGATCGCCCCAATCAATGCTTGAGTTGCATCATAAGTCATCGCTGTACGCCAGTTTACATCTCCTTGCCATAATCGGGTAGAATCTTGGGCAAAATCGCTGTTGCGATTAGAATCAATATGCCAAGGTATAGCGATAACCATACCCACCGCGTTTTGACGACCTAATTGTAGGGTACGAGGATTATACATACTATCTCCCCCGAGGATAGCCAACCTTCCTTCATTAATTTGGATAATTTGCAGAGCTTTATCTAAGTTAGGGGAATTAGAGACAAAAATCAAAGCTTGAGCACCCCTATTTTGTGCTTGTCTAACCACTTCAAAGGGATTAAAATCAGTCTCGGCAAAATCGAACTCAAAGACTACCTCTCCCCCACTAGAAAATAAAGCAGTAGTGACTACATTGCGTAAAGAATTGCTATAATCGCTGGTAGATACATAAAATATAGCCGCTTTAGTTAAAACTAAATCCTCCAGCATATACTTAACTAAAGCATTACCAGTAAAAGAGTCACTAGGTACAGTGCGAAACAGATATTGACTTGCTCCCGAGAGAGCTACTGAAGTACTAGTAGGAGAAATAACCACTAGATTATTGCTATCATAAACTGGCTTAGCAACTATAGTAACATCACTAGAAAAATGACCAATCACTCCGATAATTTCATTCTGACTAGCTAAAGCTTCTGCTATTTTCACCGCTAATTCTGGTTCATTATTATCATTAGCAATAACTACTTTTAAAGGAAGACCATTAATTTTCCCATTGTTATTAATTTCATTTTGAGCTTGAGCTACACCGCGCAAGATTTCTTTAGCTACATTGACATCACTACCCACAGGTATAACAACTGCAATAGTATAAGCTTGACCTTGACCAATGCGCGCGTTATTGAGATAAATTAGAGCTTCTGGATCATTAGGTTGTTGTTGAATTGCTGCTTCTAATTGAGTTACTGCTTCTAAATAATTACCATTCTTAAAAGCAATAATTCCCCCTTGTTTATTTGGATTTATATTTTCATTAATTAACCATTGTTGACCAGTGCTAATATGTTGACTAGTAATAGTTGGGCTATCTGGAGTTACGATTTCTTCTGACTCGGTTTGCTTATTGATATTATTACTAAGATTATCATTTTCCTTGTTAACAAATTGCCATAATAACCATCCTCCCCCCAATAAAAATAGGAGAGTGAGTACAAAAGACATTAACAGAATTTTAGTTTCTTTTTGAGACATAAAAAACTTTATCTATAAACAGGTAAAGTAAAATGAAAACAACTACCTTGATTAGGGATACTATCCACCCAGATATTACCATAGTGAGCGCGGACAATCTTACGACACAAATATAATCCTAAACCATAGCCTTCCTTTTCTTCATCTCGTTGTAAGCGAAAATGTCCCTCAAAAATATGCTCTCGTTTCTCTTCAGGAATTCCCGGACCTGTATCAGCAATACTTATTTGTACCTTTTGAGTAGTTCTATGGAGAATAAAAATACTAATCATCCCATTTTCAGGAGTATATTTAACCGCGTTATCGAGTAAATTAACAATAACTTGACGGATTAATTCTTTATCACCATAAACTGAGGGTAAATCTTGGGGAATATCTTCAGTTAAATGTAAAGATTTATCTTGAAAATGAGGTATGAATTGTTCTAAAATTTCCTCACACAAAGGATTGAGATAAAGTTCATCTGGTTTAACCCTTAACCTACTACTCATATTCTTAGAAGCTTGTAGTAAATCAGTAATCATGCGGTTCATGATTTGAAACTGTTGTTTAATCTGTTTATTAAGATTATCCTTAAGAGCTTGATTACGTTCATTTTCCGAGTAATTTTGCACTAATTCTAGAGTTTCAATAGCAATAGAAGCAGCGGTTAAAGGACTCCGCAAATCATGAGCTAACATCGCCAGAATTTGGTCTTTAAAGCGTAATTGTTCTAATAACTCTTCCTTTTCCTTTTTTAAACAAAAAATTTCATCATTAAGCTCCATTAATTCTCTAGAATAACTCCAAGAGCTTTTATCTAGAGAAAGAAGCTCAGTATCACTATTTAACTGTTCTTGTTTAGTAGGTTTCCAGTGTTCCCACCACTTTTGCAGTTGCATGACTAAATTACTACCAGCCAAAGTATGGCGAGGCTCAGGAAAAATTTTAACTAAAGCAGGGGTAGCGATAATGCGAAAATATTCTACTAAATGGGGTTTTTTAGTGATTTCGATAACTTCTAACTCAAAAGGATAATCAGCAAGCAAATTTTGCAGATATTTTTTGATCTGCTGAATGTTATCTTGAGAACTAGGACGTTCATCAACAAACAGCAGTAACTGTAAAGGAGTCATTCCCGAAGGAGATTTAACAGATTCAACTGGATTATTGTGAGGTTCTAACACAATTTAGCAATTTCCAAGGTTGATAGAGACAAATTTAAAAGAATAAGTATTATTATTCTACATCAAATTCAAGAAAAGCTTATTGATTACGATCAATGTAAAGGTAAAATCTTAAAATAGTATAAAATTCATCAGGAAAGTGAATTATTATGACTCATGGCTATGTAGCTTTAGTCCTCCATGCACATCTACCCTTTGTCAGACACCCAGAAAGCGATTATGTTTTAGAAGAAGAATGGTTATTTGAAGCAATTACCGAAACCTATATACCCCTATTGCACGTTTTTCAAGGGTTAAAGCGAGACGGGATAGACTTTAAAATGACCATGAGTATGACTCCACCATTGGTGTCAATGCTCAGAGATCCTTTATTACAAGAACGTTATGAGGAACATCTCACCAAATTAGAAGAATTAATCGAAAAGGAGATCGAATATAACGAACATAACGGTCACGTTAAATATTTAGCTGAATTTTACGCTAATGAATTTAACCAGATTCGCCATACCTGGGAAAATTACCGCGGTGATTTAGTTACAGCTTTCAAAGAGTACCTCGATAGCAATAACCTAGAAATTATTACTTGTGGTGCAACCCATGGTTATCTACCCTTAATGAAAACCTATCCCCAAGCGGTTTGGGCTCAAGTTAAGGTAGCTTGTGAACATTACGAAGAAAACTTTGGACGTCCTCCTAAAGGGATTTGGTTACCAGAATGCGCTTATTACGAAGGTTTAGAACGCTTAATCGCTGATGCTGGTTTACGATATTTCCTAACCGATGGTCACGGTATTTTATACGCTCGTCCACGTCCACGTTTTGGGACTTATGCACCTATTTTTACAGAAACAGGAGTAGCAGTATTTGGACGTGATCACGAATCCTCTCAGCAAGTTTGGTCCTCTCAAGTTGGTTATCCTGGCGATCCCGTTTATCGTGAATTTTATAAAGATTTAGGTTGGGAGGCTGAGTATGAGTATATTAAACCCTATATTATGCCTAACGGTCAGCGCAAAAATACGGGAATTAAATATCATAAAATTACCAGTCGTGACTCTGGTTTAGCCGATAAGGCACTTTATGATCCTTATTGGGCAAGGGAAAAAGCTGCTGAACACGCCAGTAACTTTATGTATAATCGAGAAAAGCAGGTAGAATACCTCGGTCATTTAATGCAGCGTCCACCTTTGGTTGTGTCTCCCTATGACGCTGAATTGTTTGGTCACTGGTGGTATGAAGGACCTTGGTTTATTGATTATTTATTCCGTAAATCCTGGTATGACCAAAATACTTACCAAATGACTCACCTCGCTGACTATTTGCGGACTAATAAAACTCAACAAGTCTCTTGTCCTTCTCAATCTAGTTGGGGTTACAAGGGATTTCACGAATATTGGCTGAATGAAACCAACGCTTGGGTATATCCCCACCTGCACAAAGCAGCAGAAAGAATGATTGAATTGAGTTATAAAGATCCCGCAGATGAATTGGAGTTACGCGCTTTAAATCAAGCAGCCAGAGAGTTATTATTAGCTCAATCCTCAGACTGGGCTTTTATTATGCGAACAGGTACAATGGTTCCTTATGCAGTGCGTCGTACTCGCTCTCACCTGATGCGTCTCAATAAAATCTATGATGACCTCAACATTGGCAAAATAGATTCAGGATGGTTAGAAAAAGTAGAAATGATTGATAATATTTTCCCTAATATTAACTATAAAGTCTATCGACCTCTGTAGAGATAGTGATCTAAACCTAGCGCGTTGGCTATTGTAGCTAGCGCGCCCAAAATAATGATGAGTTAGGTTTTAGGGGTTAGGTGGAACGGTGGAACAGAATTCCGAATTCTCCCCCTCTCCCCCTCTCCCCTCTTCTCTTTCTTTAAAATAATCTATGAGCAAAAGTAATCTAGAAGAAATCTTAGACCTGGCTTACACAGCCGGTGCTAGTCATGCTGAAGTATATCAAGTAAGTTCGGAAGCCTCACCAGTATCTTTTGAAGGGAATCGCTTAAAACAAATAGAAACCTCTCAATCATCGGGTTGTGCGTTGAGATTATGGCGCGAAGGTTGTCCTGGTTTAGCGGTAGCCTATGGTAAAGTAGATCCAGCAACTCTGGTAAGTAAGGCGATCGCTATCTCTGCACTTAATCCACCCGAAACACCAGAATTAACAAAAACAACCACCGCAGTTTATCCCCAGGTAGGGGAAATAATCCCCACAGCAGATTTGGTTAATCTAGGAGAAGAGGCGATCGCCTCTATTAGAGAAGAATATCCCGAAGTTATTTGTAACGGAGAATTAATCTCAGAACTAGAAACTACAACCTTAATTAACTCCTCGGGATTTTATGGTCAGTATAGTAGTGTTGAACATAGTTGTTTTCTAGGGGTAGAATTAATCAGAGGAGAAGATTTTTTAGGAATCTACGCAGGAGAAGACAGCGAAACAGACTTAAATTATCAACCAATAGTCAATCAATTACTGCAACGGTTACAATGGGCTAAACAGAATGTCCCCTCACCCCAAGGAAAACAACCAGTCTTAATCACCCCGATCGCCGCAGATTTACTTTGGTCAAACCTTAGCGCAGCCTTAAATAGTAAAAGAGTTCTGGAAAAATCATCACCCTGGAGTGAAAAACAGGGTCAAATGGTAGTTAGTGATTTACTCAGTTTTAGACAACAACCCCACCTTCGAGGTATTACTTGTCCTTTTGACGACGAAGGAACACCAACTCAAGATTTAACCCTGATTGAGAAAGGAATAGTCCAAGAATTTTACAGCGATCGCACCACCGCTAAAGCTAGGGGGACAACTAGTACAGGGAATGGTTTTCGTCCTAGTCTAGGTCATTATCCCACCCCCATACTAGTTAACCTTACCCTTGATCCTGGCACAGAAAATTTAGAAAATTTAATCCAAAAATTGGATAATGGTATTATCATCGACCAAATTCTCGGAGGTGGTCCTGATATTTCTGGTGATTTTTCTGTTAATCTTGACTTAGGTTATCGAGTAGAAAACGGCGAAATTATCGGCAGAGTCAAAGATACCATGGTAGCAGGTAACGTTTATGAAGCCTTAAAAAAAGTAGTCGCTATCGGTAATGACGTCAATACATCAGGATTTTATCGCACTCCCTCGGTGATTGTGGAAGGTTTATCACTAACAACATCGGCTTAAAATTATGAGCGTTATTTACGACCTAGAACATATCACTACTTATAAATATGCTAATCCAGTTAAATTTGGTGAGCATCGCGCTATATTTTTACCCACTGGTGGTTATGGGGAAAGAGTTTTAGATTATTCTATAGATACCAATATCCCTGCTAAAATTCGTTGGATGACCGATACACTTTCCAATAATGTTGCCATATTAGAATTTAACGAATCAGGTAAAGAACTAATTGTTGCCTATAAAATCAGATGTGAACATTTTGGGATTCAAGCAATTACCCAATTTCCCCTAGATGAACGCGCCGAAGAAGTACCCGTACAATATACACCCAATGAATGGCTAGATTTATCAGGTTTTATTCGTCCTCACACGGAAGATTCAGAAGAAATTCTGGCTAGTTGGGTAAAAAGCTTTGTCGCAGGGGATCAAGACGAGACCTTGGATGTGTTACATAGGATGATGAATAGTATCAATAAAGACTTGACCTATCAATCACGAGAAGTAGAAGGTACACAACCACCAGCAGAAACCCTACGCTTAAAATCAGGAACTTGTCGAGATTACGCCTGGTTGATGATAGAAGCCTTACGACGTCTCGGTTTTGCCTGTCGTTTTGTTAGTGGTTATCTTTATGACCAAGCTTTAGATGGGGGAGAAATTGGCATGGTTGGCTCAGGTGCTACACACGCTTGGCTACAATTGTACTTACCTGGTGCAGGTTGGCGTACTTATGATCCCACTAATCGGATTACCGCGGGTTTTGATTTGATTCAAGTGGCGATCGCCCGTCATCCCGCACAAGTCATCCCTCTATCAGGATCTTGGTTTGGAGAATCAGAAGACTATCTAGGTATGGATGTATCAGTCAAGATTCGTAAGTTAGGTACACTTCCAGAATTCGAGATCTGAAAGATTAAGTTAAGCTAAAAAAATAAACTAGCTCAAACCAGATAAATAATGAATCAGGTAACTAACGATAATCCTTTGTTAATAGGCAAAGGTATCCCACCTTTTGCTGAAATTAAACCAGAACAAGTAGTACCAGCAATAACTACTCTTTTAGCAGAACTGAAAATAGCCCTGGAAAAGTTAGAAACAACAGTAACTCCAACTTGGTCAGGTTTAGTAGATCCTCTCACAGCTATTGAAGAACGTTTAAGCTGGAGTTGGGGGATTATCAGTCACTTGATGGGAGTAAAAAATAGTCCCGAATTGCGAGAAGCTTACGAAAGTGTACAACCCCAAGTAGTTCAGTTTTATAATCAACTTAGTCAGAGTAAACCATTTTATCAAGCTTTTAAAGCTATTAAACAAGGTCCTGAGTGGTCAACTCTCGAACCCGCGCAACAACGAATCGTAGAGAGTGCAATTCAAGACGCAGAATTATCAGGGGTAGGCTTAGAAGGAGACTTACGCGATCGCTTTAACCAAATCCAACTTGAATTAGCCGAATTATCCACAAAATTCTCTAATAATGTTCTCGACGCTACCAAAGCCTTTAAACTCAAATTAACCAAGAAAGAACAAATAGTTGGATTACCCCCAAGTTTACTCAATCTAGCAGCCCAAACCGCGCGCAGTGAAGGAGAAAAGGACGCTACAGCAGAAACTGGACCTTGGGTAATTACCCTAGATTATCCGAGTTATGTTCCTTTTATGAAATACTCGGCTAATGAAGAATTACGATCAAAACTATACCACGCTTTTATCTCCCGCGCTTCAAGTGGAGAACTTAATAATTACCCTAATTTAGAGCGGATTCTGGAACTACGTCAGGAAAAAGCTAAACTACTAGGCTTTAATACTTACGCTGAGTTGAGTTTAGCTCGTAAAATGGCAAGCAGTGTTGCTGCGGTAGAAAATCTTCTTGAAGAATTGCGTCAAGTAAGTTATCCCGCAGCCCAAAAAGAATTAGAGGATCTTCAGGCATTTGCTAAGACAACAGAGTTACAACCCTGGGATATCAGTTATTGGGCAGAAAAACAACGAGAAGCCCTCTTCGCTTTTACTGATGAAGAATTACGCCCCTATTTCCCCCTCGAACAAGTATTAACTGGTTTATTTGACTTGGCTAAACGTCTCTTTGGGGTAGTAATTACTCCTGCTGACGGTAAAGCCCCGGTTTGGCATCCTGATGTACGCTATTGCCAAATTAGTAATCCTGATGGAGAAGCGATCGCCTATTTCTATCTAGACGCTTATAGTCGCCCTGCTGAAAAACGCGGTGGTGCGTGGATGGCTGATTGTCTCAATCGTGCTAAAATTACCGAAAATAATCAGACAACTATTCGTTTACCCATCGCTTATCTGATTTGTAATCAAACACCACCAGTAGGAGATCAACCGAGTTTAATGACTTTTGGGGAGGTAAATACTCTCTTTCATGAATTTGGTCATGGTTTACAACATATGCTTACCCAAATCGATTACACCGGTGCAGCAGGAATTAATAACATTGAATGGGACGCGGTAGAATTACCTAGTCAGTTTATGGAAAACTGGTGTTATCATCGTCCAACTTTGATGGGAATGGCAAAACACTATCAAACTGGAGAATCTTTACCCGAAGAATACTATCAAAAACTGTTAGCAGCTAAGAATTACCTCAGTGGTATGTCTATGCTCAGACAATTACACTTCTCCCTAGTTGACTTAGAGTTGCACTATCGCTATCAACCAGGCGGTCAAGAAACTCCTCAACAACTACGCGATCGCCTTGCAGCTACCACCACCGTTATTCCCCCACTTCCTGAAGACTCTTTCTTATGTTCTTTTGGTCATATTTTCTCAGGAGGTTACGCCGCGGGTTACTATAGCTATAAATGGGCAGAAGTACTCAGCGCTGATGCTTTTGCTGCTTTTGAAGAAGCTGGTTTAGATTCCCCTGAAACTGTGCAAACTATGGGTTTACGCTTCCGAGATACGGTTTTAGCTTTAGGAGGTAGTTTACCACCTATGGAAGTATTTACTCGTTTCCGTGGACGTGAACCAAAAACTGATGCTTTGTTAAGACATAGTGGTTTACTAACCAGCGTAGCTTAATTACCTTTAGCCTTGAAGATATTTTCAAGGCTTCTACAAATTGCTTTAAAATAACTTAAAGCTTTCATGGCTGGTGTGAGGAGTAAAATTAACATACTTTGTATGAAAAAACGGTTTACAGAATGGCTGTATTGGCATTATCATGCTTTGTCTAGAGCGAAAAAAAGGCGTTTATTAATAGCTTGTGACACATTTTTATTTTGTTTGGCGATAGTTAGTGCTTTTTTAGTACGCTTTAACTTTTTTTATCCTATTACCAAAATCTGGCAATTTTCCTGGCAAATTTTACTACTGATTGTTATTAAAATACTGGTCTTTCGCTGGAAGGGTATGTATCGCCCTATCTTACGCTATACTGATACAGAATTTTTAGCTACAGCAACTCAAGCAGTAATCTTTAGTTCAGGAACACAGGTAATTTTAGCTTATCTTTTAGGAGAATGGCCTTTACCTCGTTCGATCTTAATTATTGACGCGATGTTAACCTTTATTTTCGTCGTCTATCTCAGGTTAATTATTACTTGGGGTTTTCGTCAACTCAAGCACCACGTTAATGGGGATTTACAACCAGAAAGGTTAATTATCTATGGTGCGGGAGTAGCTGGATCTCAATTGGCTCGTACTCTTATCCATGAACCAGGTTATGATTTAATCGCCTTTATTGATGATAACCTAGAATTACACCAACAACTTATTAAGGGTATTCCTGTTTATTCACCTAGTGATTTAATTCATCTCTATAAACAGAAACCTTTTGATACTGCTATTCTGGCTATACCTTCTCTGAATAAAGAACGTCGTCGCGAAATTATCGAAAATCTACAAGAATTACCAATATTAGTGAAAACAGTACCTAGTCTCACGGAAATTCTTACTAATAAGGTATCTATTAGCGAAATTCGCTCCATTGATGTTACAGATTTACTCGGGAGAGAAGAGGTTCAACCTGAACCACATTTACTACGTATCAATATTACTGACAAAATAGTCTTAGTAACAGGTGCAGGTGGTTCGATAGGATCAGAATTATGTCGTCAAATCGCTCAATTAACTCCTAAATGTCTGATTCTTTACGAAATTAGTGAATTTTCACTTTATAGTATTAATCTAGAATTAGCGGAAAAATACCCTGAAGTTCACTGTATCCCTTATCTCGGTAGCGTCACCGATGCAACTCATTTAACTAGTATCTTGGCAAAACATCGCGTCAATACCATCTATCATGCAGCAGCTTATAAACACGTTCCCTTGGTAGAAGCTAATCCTTCTCAAGGTGTCTATAATAATGTCTATGGAACTTTGGTTACTGCTGAATGTGCGATCGCTAATAGGGTAGATAATTTCGTCTTGATTTCCACGGATAAAGCTGTACGCCCTACTAATGTTATGGGTGCTAGTAAACGCGTCGCTGAACTGGTTATTCAAGCTTTGAGCGATTTACCTACTACTCATACCTGTTTTGCGATCGTTCGTTTTGGCAATGTTTTAGATAGTAGTGGCTCTGTCGTGCCCTTGTTTAGACGCCAAATCGCCCAACGTCAACCTATTACCGTTACTCACCCCGATGTAACTCGCTATTTTATGTCTATCCCAGAAGCTGTACGTCTGGTTATTCAAGCAGGTGCAATGGCCCAGGGTGGTGAGGTATTTCTTTTAGATATGGGAGAGCCTATCCGTATTTATGACTTGGCTTTACAAATGATTCGTCTGAGTGGACTTATACCTGACCAAGATATTAAAATCGAAATTACAGGTTTAAGACCGGGAGAAAAACTCTACGAAGAGTTACTCATCGATGGAGATAATATTAATCCTACCCAACACCCTAAGGTTTTCTGTGCTTATGAATGTCGCTTGAGTTGGCATGAGTTAGAATCTCTGTTACAGACACTTTTAGATAAGGCTCAAGCTAATCAACATCGACAAGTAATTGTCTATCTGCAAAAGTTAGTACCAGAGTATCAATGTGCTCATAATCTCTTAAATGATCCGGTAATCAATGAATTTAATGGTTACGCTAATCAGAGAAATCCATTATAATTCTAATTGAGTAGAGATAATTGTGAGCTAACTCATGCCTTTTTGTCTTAATCCTGCTTGTCCTAAACCAGATAATCCCGACAAAAATAAGTTTTGTCACGGTTGCGGTAGCAAATTAATCGAAAGCACCCATAGTTACAATTTTGAACATTATCACATAATTAAGCTATTAGGAGAAGGAGGATTTGGACGTACTTATTTAGCAGAGGATGTAGATTTATTTAACCAAAAAATAGTCATTAAAAAATTGCTCTCTAATGAGGGTTATAACCCCAAAGTCCTGGAACTTTTCCAACGAGAAGCACAACAACTTTACAATCTGAATCATGATCAGATCCCCAAAATCTATCGCTATTTCTCTAAAAATAATAGTTTTTTCCTGATTCAAGAGTTTATAGATGGGGAGAACCTGTTAACAGAATTTGAACGTAAAGGACGGTTTAACGAAACTAAAATTAGAGAAATACTCCATAATCTTTTACCAGTTCTAGAATATATCCAAAGTAAAGATTTACTTCACCGCGATATCAAACCAGAAAATATTATGCGTCGTCGCAGTGATAATAAGTTGATCTTAATCGATTTTGGCGCAGTCAGAGTCACTAGTGGTAAAGATCCTAGTGTTCTAACCTCTATTTATAGTCCTGGTTATGCTTCTCGTGAACAAATCAATGGTAGAGCAGTTAAAGCTAGTGACGTGTATAGTTTGGGGGTAACCTGCATACGCTTACTCACGGGTTGTTTACCCACAGGAACAACGGATTTAATTTATGATGACTATGAGAATAAATGGAGTTGGAAAGAGTATCTCAAAAAACAAAAAATTACTGTAGAACCCAAATTAGCCCAAGTTCTCGATAAAATGATTGAGGATGCTCTCAAAAGACGCTATAAAGAGGCTAAAGAAGTTAGACAGGATTTACTATCTCTAACCCAACCTACTGTTAAACCTTCGGTTATACCTGTCCAACCTCCTCCCACAGTGATAGTAACTTCCCCAAGTCCGACAACAGTAAATCAAACTTCTACTTTTGGTAGAGATGTATTGAACTTTAAGGCTATTACTGTTAATTCCTTTGGTAAGGTTATTAAACAAGAACCTAAAACCGCTAGATATCAAACTCTTGACCTCGGTAATAGTATAACTTTGGATTTAGTTTATATCCCCTGGGGAAGGTTTATGATGGGATCTCCTGATTCAGAAAAAGGTAGAGATGATAGCGAAGGACCACGACATTGGGTTGATGTACTCCCCTTCTGGATGGGAAAATATCCTATCACTCAACTGCAATGGCGCACAATTATGGGTAATAATCCCTCTCGCTTTAAAGGTTTATTTAATAAAACTAAAGGGGATAATAGACCTGTAGAAAATGTGAGTTATTATGATTGTCTGGCTTTTTGTGCTACACTCTCTCAAAAACTAGGTAAAAAAATCACGCTACCTTCGGAAGCTCAATGGGAGTACGCTTGTCGAGGTGGAACAACTACACCTTTCTATTGTGGTGAGACTATTACGACAGAATTAGCTAATTATAATGGCTACAATATCTATGCTAATGAACCTAAAGGCGTCTATAAACAGGAAACAACCGAGGTAGGTAGTTTTTATCCCAATCCCTTGGGGTTATACGATATGTTGGGGAATGTTTGGGAATGGTGTTTAGATTCGTGGCATGATGATTATTTAGGTGCAACTGGTGATGATAAACCAAGAATTGACCCTCAAGATGATTATTATGTTTTACGAGGTGGTTCTTGTTTTAGTGCTCCGAATAACTGTCGTTGTGCTAAACGTTATAAAAGTGCAGCAAACGCTTCTAACAGTAGGGGAGGATTCAGAGTTGTTCTTAATATCTAGAATTTATTCGCTAATTCGTTAGCTTTTGTGGCGAAATCTATATCTAAATTGGTAATTCCTCCAGCGTCATGGGTAGTTAAATCAATGGTGACGCGATTATAGACGTTAAACCATTCGGGGTGATGTCCCATACTTTCGGCTACTAAAGCTAAACTGGTCATAAAACCAAAGGCTTCTACAAAGGAACGAAATTGGTAGCGTTTATGTAACTTTTTGTTTTCAATACTCCAGCCTTCTAACTGGCTGATACTTTGAGTTAATTCTTCTGTTGATAAAAGTTGTGTACTAGCCATAAGGTTGTTTTGATAACTAAACTCCTCTAAATTATTATAACCTATTAATCCTAAACAGAGAATTAGATTAATAACTAAAATCGGGATAATGTTCATAATTTAGTTAATTGAAAAAATGCGCGTAGTTTTTTTTGGTACACCACAATTTGCTGTTCCTACCCTTGAAGCTTTAATTAATCATCCTCAAATAGAGTTACTAGGGGTAGTTACCCAACCCGATAAACGTCGGGGTAGAGGTAGTCAATTAATTCCTTCTCCAGTGAAAAAAATAGCTTTAGCTCATAATTTACCAGTATGGCAACCCAAACGAGTAAAAAAACATCCAGCAACTTTACAACAATTAGCAGCAACAGCAGCTGATGTATTCGTAGTCATCGCCTATGGACAAATACTTTCTAATGAAATACTTAGTATGCCTAAATTAGGTTCTGTCAATGTCCACGGTTCAATTTTACCCCAATATCGAGGAGCAGCACCGATTCAGTGGAGTATTTATAACGGCGATCGCAGCTCGGGAATTACTACCATACTCATGGATGAAGGAATGGACACAGGACCAATGCTGCTCAAAGCTTATACTGATATAGGATTATTGGATAATAGTCAAGATTTAGCTATAACTTTAGCTAATCTAGGAGCAGAATTACTCATAGAAACCTTATTCAAATTAGCCGAAGGTAAGATCACTCCAATTCCCCAAGATAACCAACAAGCTAACTACGCACCACTATTACAAAAATCAGATTATTTATTAGACTGGTCAAAATCTGCTTTAACTCTACACAATCAAATTAGAGCATTTTTTCCTAATTGTTATACATCTTGGCAAGAGCAAGAGATCAAGATTCTCGCTACAGTACCCCTAATTACAGAATATAGTCAAGACTTACCCGAGATAATTAGTCAACTCATTCCCCAATTTAGTAACTTAACTGGGGAGATAGGCTCAATCGTGGCGATCGCCAAAAATTTAGGACCAATCATCCAAACAGGAGAAGGATTATTATTACTAAAAGAAGTCCAATTACCTGGAAAGCGCTCTCAGTCAGGGATTGACTTCGTTAACGGTAAACGATTAGCAGCAGGTCAAAAAATTTTTTCAGTTTTTTTTCAAAAAAGGGTTGACAAAGCCTAAGAAAAGAGATAGATTAGTAAATGCGCGGTTGAGGCGCAACTCTGAACCGAAACAAATTAATAAGTTTAAAAGTAAGTAACTGACCCCCAGTTAAAGAAACATTATAAAACAAAAGCCAAAAAAACTCAACATATTAATATGGAGAGTTTGATCCTGGCTCAGAATGAACGCTGGCGGTATGCCTAACACATGCAAGTCGAACGGTTCCTTCGGGAATAGTGGCGGACGGGTGAGTAACGCGTGAGAATCTGCCTTCAGGATGGGGACAACAGCGGGAAACTGCTGCTAATACCCAATGTGCCTATTGGTGAAAGTAATTCGCCTGAAGAGGAGCTCGCGTCTGATTAGCTAGTTGGTGGAGTAAAAGCCTACCAAGGCGACGATCAGTAGCTGGTCTGAGAGGATGAGCAGCCACACTGGGACTGAGACACGGCCCAGACTCCTACGGGAGGCAGCAGTGGGG